>CAZLUS010000099.1:0-8693 GCA_964562775.1 uncultured Flavobacteriaceae bacterium
TTATTTTCAAACGTATATCTAGTGCCTAAAACGTAAGTGCTTAACATTAAAAACCTATTAAGAATTGCCACACTTTTCTTGTGGGAATTATATCCAAATAGATTAAAACATAACCATTGAATAGGATGAAAAATGAGTAGTGATAACCCAAAAAAGAGAAAGAAAAAAAATGTAAGCGGGTATGACAGCAATTTTTGCATGGAGCAAAAATAAAAAACCACCTCAAAAAGAAGTGGTTTTTATAGGTAAACTAAATTATTTTCTTAACAATGCTCATTGTAAGCCTCTGTTAAATTTTCTGCTATCATCTCCGCTGGGCGACCTTCAATATGGTGTCTTTCAATCATATGAACCAATTCTCCATTTTTAAACAAAGCCATACTTGGCGATGAAGGAGGAAAAGGAACCATAGCAGATCTAGCCGTATTAACTGCATCTGTATCTACACCAGCAAAAACAGTAGTAATATAATCAGGCTTTTTGTCGTTTTGCAAGCTTAATCTCGCAGCAGGTCTTGCATTTGCTGCAGCACAACCACAAACAGAATTTACAACTACTAAAGTAGTACCTTCTTTTTTCAATGCATTTTCAACAGCTTCACTTGTATATAATTCTTCAAACCCAACACTTGTTAGGTCATTTCTCATAGGTTTAACTAATTCTTCAGGATACATAGACTTATTTTTAATCTATAACAAAGATACTATTTTTGCGGCATTTTTTATAGTACTTAACATGTCTTTAGCTATTCAAAGACCTATATTTGAAATTTCAATTTTAAGATTATGATTAAGTGGTTTGCTGCCATTTTAGGGTATTCGTTTTTGCGACTCCCAGGAGCTATTTTAGGATTCTTAATTGGCAGTTTTGTTGATAATTTAAGGGGTTCTAAGTCTAGCAATGGAGGAGCGAGAACTATTTTTAAAGATTTTGCAAAACAGACAGTCTCTCCGGCAGATTTTGAATTAAACTTATTATCACTTTGTTCTATAGTTATTAAAGCAGACGGTCACGTAAGTCAAAGGGAGTTAGATTATGTGCGTCAATATTTTATAAGCACTTATGGCAAAGAAAAAGCAAATGCTATTTTTAGAACTTTTAATGACGTTATAAAAAAGAGAGAAATTTCTGCTCAACGTATCTGCGCCTATCTAAATCAAAAAACAAGATACGAAGTGCGTTTGCAATTAATTCATTTTTTATTCGGAATTGCTCAGGCCGATGGGCAAGTAAGTCAATCTGAAGTTAGTAAAATACGTGAAATTTCAGGCTATCTTAGAGTTGGCTTACATGATTTTGAAAGTATTATGGCAATGTTTATTAAGTCTGCTGATAATGCCTATAAAATACTAGAAATTGAGCGTTCAGCTACAGAAGATGAAATAAAAAAAGCCTACAGAAAAATGGCAAAAAAATACCATCCAGATAAGGTGATTACGGATAATGAGGCTATAAAAAAAGGAGCAGAAGAAAAATTTAAAGAAGTCCAGAAAGCTTATGAAGTAATACAAAAAGAAAGAGGGATGGTTTGATTTTAAAATGCATTCAAGCCGTTGTAAATTATACTAAATTTGTTTTAAGGATAAGAGCCCTAAAGTTTTATTTATAATACATATGACATGCAAGATTTTTGGTTTTATATTACATTAGGTTTAGACCATGTATTAGACTTTGCCGCATATGACCATATCTTATTTTTATCGGCATTAGCAATTCCGTTTACTTTTAAAAGTTGGAAACGAGTAATAGTATTAGCTACAATTTTCACAATTGCCCATTGCACTTCTCTTGCATTATCTGCGTATAAAATTTTAACCGTAGACGTTGCTTTAATAGAGTTTTTAATTCCGATTACTATTGCCCTAACGGCAATGTTAAATATCTTTAGAGTGTATAGAAAAGAGCAAGTGACAGGTATTTATTTTTACAGCCTAGCAACAGCTTTTTTTGGCTTAATCCATGGCTTTGGGTTCTCTAATTATTTTAATCTTTTAATGGCAGAAGAAGAAAACAAAATTTTGCCCTTATTAGGTTTTGCCACAGGGATTGAGTTGTCTCAAGTTTTAATTATTCTCTTTGTTCTATTAGTAGCCTATCTGGTTCAAGTTGTATTAAAAGTGAAACAATCAATTTTTATTGTAGCTGGCTCTATTTTAATACTGCTTGTAACAATACCACTATTAATTAAAACGTTCCCTAACTAAGAGTTAATTTTAAGCGAATAAGGTTGTAAGGGAATCTCAAAGCAGGTATATTTATTTCTATGAAAGAAAGTAAGCAAGAAAAGTACGATAAAGCGTATTTGCGAATGGCAAAAGAGTGGGGCAAACTTTCCTATTGCGAACGTAAACAAGTTGGCGCGATTATTGTAAAAGATAGAATGATTATTTCTGATGGATACAATGGTACACCTACAGGTTTTGAGAATGTATGTGAGGACGACGAAGGCAATACAAAATGGTATGTATTACATGCCGAAGCGAATGCAATTTTAAAAGTTGCTGCATCTACACAATCGTGCGAAGGAGCAACATTATATATTACCTTATCGCCGTGTAGAGATTGCAGTAAACTAATCCACCAATCGGGAATACGAAGAGTTGTTTATCATAAAGGATATAAAGATGATTCTGGATTGCGTTTTTTAGAACGTGCAGGTGTCAAAACAATGCAGATACCAATTCTAGAAGAAACGATATAGGCAATTAGCTATGAAAAAAAAGTATACCTACATAATACCAACACTACTTGGTTTGGCTATTGCCATCGGCATTTTTATTGGCGGAAAGCTTCATTTTAATGATTCCCCAGAAAAGCTCTTTTCTACAAATTCTAAAAAGGACAAATTAAATAGATTAATAGATTACATAGATTATCAATATGTAGATGATATAAATACCGATAGTATTGTAGACCTTACTGTAAATAATATTCTTGGCAAGTTAGACCCGCATTCAGTATATATCCCTAAAAGTGAAATGGAAGCCGTTGCAGAAAATATGAAAGGCGATTTTGTGGGTATAGGCATACAGTTTAATAGGGTAAAAGATACCGTCACAGTTGTAAGAGCCATTAAAGATGGTCCTAGCGATATAAAAGGGATAAAAGCCGGAGATAAAATTTTAATGGCAGATAAGGATACCCTTTATGGCAATCAAATTTTAAACGAAGAACTTATCTCAAAATTAAAAGGCAAACACGGAACAAAAGTGCGTTTAAAAGTTTTAAAAAAACCTGAAAACGAAATCTTTTACATTACTATTAAGCGCGATGTGGTACCGATTAGAAGTGTTGAAGCCAATTTTATGTTGTCTAGTGATTTAGGTTATATTAAAATTAATCGTTTTGCAGAATCTACTTTTAAGGAGTTTAAAGAAGCACTTAGTAGCCTACAAAAAAGGGGAGCTAAAAAATTAGTCTTAGATCTGCGTGATAACCCAGGGGGTTATTTAGAAATAGCAGAGAAAATAGCAGACGAATTTTTAACAGATGGTAAATTAATACTCTTTACAAAGAACAAGAAAGGCAAAATAGAAAATGCGTTCGCAACTAAAAAAGGAAATTTTGAGGGCAAGCCTGTTTTTGTTTTAATTAATGAGCGATCAGCATCGGCTAGTGAGATTATTGCAGGTGCTTTACAGGATAATGATATAGGAACCATTGTTGGCAGGCGTTCTTTTGGAAAAGGCTTAGTACAACGTGAAATGGACTTGGGTGATGGCTCTGCTGTTCGTTTAACAGTATCACGCTATTATACCCCAACAGGACGTTCTATACAGCGATCGTATGACAAAGGACATAAAGATTATTACCAAAAATTTATAGAACGTCATGATAGCGGAGAACTTGTTTCTGTAGATAGCATTAAAGTGGCAGATTCACTTAAATTTAAAACCCCAAAAGGAAAGATAGTTTATGGTGGTGGAGGTATTATTCCAGATGTTTTTGTCCCAATTGGCACCGTAGAAGAAGAACGTGTAGAAAGTTTAGACAGCAGAGGATATTTTTCTGATTTTATTTTTCGTTTTCTTGAAAGAGATAGAACTAGGTTTGCAAATTTTCCTAAGGTCGAATTTATAAATGACTATAAGGTTGATGATATCATTTTTGAGCGTTTTATAGATTATGCTTTAGGCTCAAATATTAAAATGGATTTTTACGGACAAGACGAAAAAATAAAAAGATTCTTAAAGGCAAACATAGCAGAACAAATGTATTCTCCTAATCTCGCTGCCGAAATTAAGAGTACAGAAGATAAAATGCTGCAAAAGATTTTAGAGTTAAATCAAGAAAAAATCGAAATAGATTCTGAGCATATAATAGAGGCTAATAACTAGCCTTTTTTCACTTTTTCTTCTATTTTTTTAGCGGTCATAAATATGAGTAAAAGCACAATAGCACATAAAGAAGCTACAATGCCAATTGCTGCAATTAAACTATCGCCTTCAAAAAGGTTATCAAAGTCTAAAAGTGTTGTATTATAAACTATTAGTATAGCGGCTAAAAAAATTAGGATAAGTGTTATGGTTTTATTCATAGAACGTATTATTTAGTAAACAGTTCATTTATATTGGTTGCAAATAATTTTACCGCAATTGCCAGTAAAATTACTCCAAAAACTTTTCTAATGATGTTTAAACCGTTTTTGCCTAACAATTTCTCTATTTTTTGAGAAGATTTTAAAACCAAATACACAAATATTATATTAACTATTATTGCTACAATAATATTTTCTACAGCATATTCTGAACGTAGCGATAAGAGTGAAGTCATAGTACCTGCTCCAGCTATTAATGGAAAAGCGATAGGCACAATAGAAGCACTTTCTGGCTGGTCATCTTTATATAGTGTAATCCCTAAAACCATTTCAATAGCAAGAAAGAAGATAATAAAAGCCCCTGCTACCGCAAAAGAGTTTACATCTATACCAATTAAAGACAAGATACTTTCACCAACAAACAAAAAGGCAACCATAATAACGGCTGCTACTATAGAAGCTTTTTCAGATTGAATATGCCCTACCTTTTTACGCAAACCTATAATAATAGGAATACTACCTAAAATATCTATTACCGCAAAAAGAATCATTGTGGCAGTAACAATCTCTTTAATATTAAAATTCATCTTTTAAGCTTTTGTGTAAATTTACGTTTAAACAAAGGTTTTAAGTTAAAGTTATAAATTTACTTTATAAACCAACTTTTTTTAAAAGTGCAATGTTTAGAATAGAAAAGACCTTAATTTCTGAAGAAATTATCGAAAATGATTTTGTGTGCAACCTTAGTGCATGTAAAGGAGCTTGCTGTGTAGATGGTCAATCTGGAGCACCACTAGAAGATGAAGAAACAAGCATATTAGATGCCATTTTTGAGCAGGTAAAACCTTTTTTAAGACCAGAAGGAGTTAGTGTAATAGAAGAGCAAGGGACTTTTATTAAAGGAGATGATGGAGAATGGGAAACACCGCTTGTGAATAATAGCGAATGTGCTTATGTTATTTTTTCTTCGGATGGCATTACTAAATGCGGTTTAGAAGCAGCATATAATGCGGGAGCTACCCAATGGAAAAAACCAGTTTCTTGCCACATGTACCCAATACGGATAAAAGAATATTCTGAGTTTACAGCAGTTAATTACCATAAGTGGGCAATCTGTGACCCAGCATGTAGTTTAGGCGCTGAGTTAAAAGTGCCAATTTATAAGTTTGTAAAAGAAGCACTGATTAGAAAATTTGGAAAAGAATGGTATAAAGAATTAGAGGAAGTAGCCAAAGCACATACTAGATAGTAGGAATTTTGAGTGTTACTTTTGTGCCATCTGGTTCTCCAGAATCTGTTTTTAAATCTATAATTGCTAATTCAAAGTCGTTTTGATAGTCTTTAGAAAAATTAGCTAAACGTTCTGTTGTAATATCTATACCGACAGATTTTCTCTTTAATACTCTCTTTTCCTTAATTTTTTCAGATGCATTTCTACCTACACCATTATCAATAATATTAATTCCTAGATGATATTTATCTAAAGTGTAAATTTTGAGCCATATTCTTTTTTCTCCTTTTTTTGAAGATAACCCATGCCAAATAGCATTTTCAAGAAAAGGTTGTAAAACAAGCGAAGGTATTTTTACTTGCTCAGAATTTATTTCTTTTGCTATATCTATTTCAAATCGTATTTCTTCTGAAAAACGAATATTTTCAATTTTTAGATAAAGTTTTGCTGTTTCTAATTCTTCATCTAATGAAATCTCTTTTAAAGAAGAACCTTCTAAAATTCTGCGCACCAATTTAGAGAATTTGTTTAAGTAATGAACAGCATTTTTTTTATCATTATCAATGATATATAGCTTGATTGAATTTAAAGAATTGAACAAAAAATGAGGATTCATTTGACTACGCAACATATTTTGTTCTAGACTTAATACTTTTTTTTCATTGTCTGAATGGTACTTTCTATACATTATAAAAAGCATTGTTCCAATGAGTCCTATTGCCAATGCCGCAACAAGTATTGTCGTTTGGTTCTTTCTTAATTTAATTTTAGAGAGTTCTGCATCTTGAGCCAAAGAAGCTATTTGGCTATTCTTCTTTTCATTATCGTACTGCAATGTAATCTCATTTATGTAATTAAGATTACGATGGTTTACAATATCATTTTCGTATTGCTCTGCATCTATTTGATGCTTTAGCGCATCTTTATAATTTCCGGTAGCTTCTTCTAGATTAGCTAGATATCTTTTAGAGGCAATAATTAATGTTGGCATATTACTTTTTTCTGCCATTTTAAGACCACGAGTTATATTTTTCCTAGCCAATGCATATTCTCCTATGGCTGTTTGCGCATAACCAGTATTAATAAAAACCGAAGCGGTAATAAAATTATCACCAATCGCCATAGCTTTTTTATGTAATGGCTTAAAGATTGCAATTGCCTCATGAGGCGTACCCTGTTTAGCGTAAATTAAAGCAATACTATTTTTACAGATGATACGACCATAATCCGAATTAATTTCTTCATTATAGGCTAGAGATTTTCTGTAGTATTCAAGGGCTATTTCTAGCTCTCCCTTTTGTTTGTAACAATCGCCAATATTTTGATTATTTATCGCAAGACCTCTTTTACTATTTATAGCTCTTTCAAGTTCTAGCGCTTTTTCAAACTGTACAATAGCTAAATCGTATTGCCCTAAAGTTTGGTATAGATTACCTATGCTATTAAGTGCTACATTATAGCTTCGTTTTACGCTTTCTGTTTTATTTTTTTCGGCATCTGCTATTTCAATAACTTTTTGGTTGTAGTCTAAAGCTGTCTTTATAGCATCTTTTCTTCTGTAAGCCACACCTAACATGTTAAGACTTAGAATTTTAAAATCGATAAGTGTACTTTTTTCAGCTAGAGAAAGTCCTTGCTCATGCAAAGCAATAGCTTTGTCTAATTGAGATAAGTTTCTATACCTAATGCCTTTTTGGTTTAAGGCATAAGATTGTCCTTCGAAATAATTACTTTTTTGAGCACTTTCGGCAAAAAAGTTCAGCAGATTAGTATCTCTTTTAAATTCGCGAAATTCTGCATCTATTTTTTTATACGATTTAGGAGCATTCTCAATTAAGCCATTTACTTTTTTCTTAAAGCCATCTGGGATTTCTTGAGCATAGGAAAAATAAGACAATAAGAATGCAAATGCTAATTTAAAGCTATAGTTGCTGTTATTTTTTATGAGGGAAATATTTTTATTCGACATTAAAAAAGTTATAGTAAATCCAAAAAATCTGATTTTTTTTGTCTAGAAACAGGAATCTTATCATTAGATTTTAATATTACATAGCCATCTGTTTTTAAGAATTCTTTAATCTGTCCTAAGTTTACAATATAAGAGTTGTGTATTCTAAAGAAGGAATCTGTTGGTAGTAAAGCGTTTACTTCTTTCAATTTTTTAGTTAATACTAGTTTTTGACCGTTAGTTAGAAAAATTGTACTGTAATTTCCATCAGATTCTGCATATAAAATATCATCAGCTTCTAAGAATATAAGTTTACCGTCTGTATTAACAGTAATTTTTTTATCTAAGGAATTAGAGTTAAAATTTAATAATATTTTTTCAAATTTATCTGCAGTATAGTTTTTGGCATTATATTTTTTAATCTTTTTAATAGTGTCAGACAAATCGTCTGTGTCTATAGGTTTTAATAGATAATCTATAGCTTCGTTTTTTAAGGCTTTTAATGCGTACTGGTTATATGCGGTTGTGATTACTACAGGGAACTCTTTGTTGTTTAGTTTTTTTATAAATTGAAACCCATCCATGGCAGGCATTTCAATATCTAAGAAAAGACAGTCTGGAGTATTATCTTCTAAATAATTTAATGCATCATTTGCATCTGTGAATGATGCAATAATTTCAACCTCATCACTAAGGTTTGAAAGTTCCCAGCTAAGGCTTTCTAGTGCTTTTATTTCGTCGTCAACTATAACTGCTTTTAACATAGGGATAAACTATGACTTAAACATAAGGCTAAAAGAGATAACCTTATTAAAAATATGTATTAATAGATTGATATAAGTTATAGTTTGCATAAAAAAGAACAGTCCATCCTTAAAATTAGTATAACTAATTGAAAATTAGCGTATAATATTTTTTGTATTATTCCATTTATACAAAAATGTATACCATTTATACATGTATTTAAAAGATGCACA
>CAZLUS010000100.1:0-2137 GCA_964562775.1 uncultured Flavobacteriaceae bacterium
ACATAGAACTTTAAACTAATTGCTATGCTTAAAAACAATTACTAGATATAATTTTAAAGCATAAGTTACTTTATACTTTACTAACCAAAAAATTATGGGGTTTTTTGTGCATTTCAACCAATAAATTAAGTTTTTCACCACATATTGTAACATTTTAAAGTTTTGTACGTATAAGTATATGAAGTCTATTTGATTTATGAATTTAATTCCCAAATATGAGACAGCTTAAAATTACAAAACAGGTCACTAATAGAGAGACCGCATCTTTGGACAAATACCTACAAGAAATTGGTAAGGTTGATTTGATTACTGCAGATGAAGAAGTAGAATTGGCACAACGTATTAAAGCAGGCGATCAGATTGCTCTTGAGAAATTAACAAAAGCCAATCTTCGTTTCGTAGTATCGGTTGCAAAACAATACCAAAACCAAGGTCTTACATTGCCAGATTTAATTAACGAAGGAAACCTAGGATTAATTAAAGCAGCACAAAGATTTGATGAAACTCGTGGTTTTAAATTTATCTCTTACGCTGTATGGTGGATACGTCAATCTATCTTACAAGCTTTAGCGGAACAATCTAGAATAGTACGTTTACCGCTTAATAAGATAGGATCTATAAATAAAATTAATAAGACTTTTGCTTTTTTAGAGCAAGCACACGAACGTATGCCTTCGCCTGAAGAAATTGCAAAAGAATTAGACATGACTGTTGATGATGTTAAGCAGTCTTTAAAAAATTCTGGACGCCATGTATCTATGGATGCTCCATTAGTAGCTGGAGAAGATTCTAACCTTTATGATGTACTTCGTAGTGGCGAATCACCAAATCCAGATAAAGATTTATTACACGAATCTTTACGTACAGAGATTAGTCGTGCTTTAGAGACCTTAACTCCTCGTGAAGCGGACGTAGTTAAACTATATTTTGGTCTAGCTGGGCAACACTCAATGACATTAGAAGAAATTGGTGAAACCTTTGACTTAACAAGAGAACGTGTACGTCAAATTAAAGAAAAAGCTATACGTAGGTTAAAACATACTTCTAGAAGTAAGATTTTAAAGACATATCTAGGATAAGCTAGACAAAATTACGATTGGACAATGCTTAAATTTTTTTTTAAGCTAGAATATTGTAATTTTATATGATTACAACAGTTATCATGACTGTTCGTTTTTTGATTGATGAATAAACTCCGGAGTGATTACCGGAGTTTTTCATTTTATAAACTTTTTAAATTCATGAAGTAGATACTTCTTAAATACAAAAATGGAACAACCTAATAATCCCTTACATGGCATAAAATTAGCAGATATAATGCAAGAGCTAACAGATACGTACTCATGGGAATATTTGGCAAACCAAATAAACATCAATTGCTTTAAAAGTAATCCTTCTATAAAATCTAGTTTAAAGTTTTTAAGAAAAACACCTTGGGCAAGAAAAGAAGTAGAAGAACTCTATTTATTCTTAAAATCTAAACAAGAATAAATGGCATTTAATATTGTCTTAGTGAACCCTGAAATACCTAATAACACAGGTAATATTGGAAGATTATGCCTTGCAACCAATTCTAATTTACATCTTATAAAACCATTGGGGTTCGAGTTAAGTGATGCTAGACTTAAACGTGCAGGTCTGGACTATTGGCAACACTTATCCGTTTCTATTTATGAAAATCTAGATGAATTTATGCAACAGCATAGTACCAAAGACTTAATTTATTTTTCTAGTCATGGTACTAAAAATCATTGGAGTATTCCATTTAAGGACAATATGTTCTTGGTGTTTGGTAAAGAGTCAGTGGGTTTACCCAAATTAATGATAGAAGAAAATAAAGAAAGACTCTATAAAATACCCATGTACAACAAACATATAAGGAGTTTAAACTTAGCTAATGCGGTAGGTATTGTTACTTATGAAGGTCTAAAGCATATCTAACTTATTTTAAGTATCTTTTATAATCTTAAAAATTAAAAGTAGTGGAAGAGCAACATTCTTATATTTTAGGAACAGACCAAGAAGAACTATTTAGATTAGGCGTACAGCACCAAATTTGGGCAGAAGAAGCACAAAGAGGTTGGCGTTCGGCAAATTTTAGAGCGGGTCAAACCCTTCTTGATTTAGGGTGTGGCCC
>CAZLUS010000100.1:2237-3425 GCA_964562775.1 uncultured Flavobacteriaceae bacterium
CCTATTAAAAAACCTCTTATGAAAGGCATTAAAATGGCCTTAAAGAGTTTTAAGGATAGTGATAATGAGGTTGATATTGGCAGACAGTTACCTTATATACTTCCTGAAATTGGAATGAAAGTAATTGGGTTTCGCCCTATGTCTAAAATAGCAACTATGGATAATGGTATTTGGCAATGGCCTAAAACATTTTTTGAAAGCTATTTTCCAAGACTAGTTGATCAAAACTATCTTACAGCTAAAGAAGTGCATTTAGCACTAGAATCTTTAAAAGAATTAGAACAGATTAAAGGAGCTACTATATGCACCTGTTTGATGTCTGAAATTATTGCAGAAAAAGTGTAATCATTTAAAACGGTACACCTCAATCATAAGTCTACCATTTCAATTGTTTATTTTTGCAATACATTTAAAGGACTACATAAATGAATACAGTAAAGATTGCACCATCACTATTAGCCGCAGATTTTGGAAATTTACAACGTGATGTAGAAATGGTTAATAATAGTGAGGCAGATTGGCATCATATAGACGTTATGGATGGTGTTTTTGTTCCTAACATATCTTACGGAATGCCTGTTGTAAAAGCAATTGCTAAACATGCTACTA
Source organism: uncultured Flavobacteriaceae bacterium (assembly GCA_964562775.1). GTDB lineage: Bacteria > Bacteroidota > Bacteroidia > Flavobacteriales > Flavobacteriaceae > Croceitalea. The sequence goes on from CAZLUS010000100.1 coordinate 2,847, forward strand.
AGCCTTTAGATGTTCACTTAATGATTGTTGACCCAGATAGGTATATTGACACTTTTGCAAGCCTAGGTGCAGCTATTCTCTCTGTTCATTATGAAGCCTGCACCCATTTACATAGAACTTTACAAGCAATAAAAGCAGCCGGCATGAAAGCTGGAGTAGCATTAAATCCGCATATCTCTATTTCTTTACTAGAAGATACCATACAAGATATAGATGTAGTTTGCTTAATGAGTGTGAATCCTGGTTTTGGAGGGCAATCTTTTATTGAAAATACCTATCAAAAAGTGGTAGCACTTAAACAATTAATCGAGAAAAAAAATAGCAAAACGCTAATTGAAATAGATGGTGGTGTAAATGCTAAGAATGCTCAAAAGTTAATTGATTGTGGAGCCGATGTTCTAGTTGCTGGAAGTTTTGTTTTTAAAAGCGAAAATCCTACTTCTACCATAAAAGACTTAAAATCTAAAACAGCGTAATGCAAGATTTTGATGTTATTATTATTGGTGGAGGCCCAATAGGTATTGCTTGTGGTTTAGAAGCCAAAAAAGCAGGATTAACCTATCTTATTATCGAAAAAGG
>CAZLUS010000100.1:3525-8676 GCA_964562775.1 uncultured Flavobacteriaceae bacterium
GATATTATTAATAGGATTGAAGAAGGCAGTATAAAAGTATTTTACAATACTTCTATAAAAGAGATTCGAGAAAATGAATTATTAATTACTACTCCGACTGGTGAAATTACTATAAAAAATGATTTTGTTTTGGCTCTCACAGGCTACAAACCAAACTTTGAGTTTTTAGAAAAATTAGGTGTTAATTTATCTAATGATGCTATAAAATCACCCGACTACAATGCCAAAACTATGGAAACAAATGTAAAAGGCTTGTATTTAGCTGGTGTTATTTGTGGTGGGATGGAAACACATAAATGGTTTATAGAAAATTCTAGAATACATCCAAAAATGATACTAGAATCTATTTTAAAACAGCACGCTCAGAAGTTTTAAATTCTTTACCTATTATAAATTAGAATTATATAACTCTAGATTTTGTATTTGGTTTTTTATCGTTTGAGGGTTCATATACCGTTGTTTTGCTTCGGGTAAATTCCCTGCCTGTAAATCTTCTGATGCACCTTTCCATTCAATAACACCTAATGCTTTACGAACAAAAATGCTCCAATCTAGTAATTGGTAGCCAAGACCATGTTCTATAGTGCGCTGATCAGTATTAAACTCAAAAGAATCTACAAAATCACTATTAAAGAGTTTAAAAGACAATCCTATTAACTGAAAACTACTTTTCTCTTTATAATATATAATATGTCCTATTTCATGACCTAAAACGCCTACTTGAGCATTGTATGGTAACTTAGAAAATAAAATTGGAGAAAGATAATCTTTGCTCTGCGTGCTTATTGTAATTACATATGCACGTCTTTTTTTTCCTCTAAAAACACTTGTGATACGCGGGCGAGAAGTAAGCGGTGTATTCCTTTTTTTTAGACGAAAAATTATTTTAGTGTCTTTTAATTCTGGATAAAAAGAAAGTGCCAACAAGGCTTGTTTTTCTATTTCTTTAGGAACCTTCTTATTAGTCTTAAATTCTTGATAATCTTCAAGCTTTATGTCTGCTTCTTGAAATTGTTGCACTGGTATTTGCGCATTTAAAGCTTGTTGCGCTATTAAAAAAAGAAGCACAAATCTTATAAAAAAAGGGGTGAAAAATTTAATAATCTTACAATGCAAAATAATATTGTAAAGAAATACTACCTATAAAGTCTTGCTCTACTTCATCTCCGCTTGTTATTGCATTTATTTCTCTACCAAAACCAAGTGTTAAACCAATTTTAGATGTAGTGTTTTTTATAGGCAAAAAGTACCCGCCTTCTAACCATGGTTGCACTACTAAAGTATAGGTACTTCCTGAAATAATATTAGTAGGAGAATTAGGGTCAATATCGGTCCAATCGATATCTATACTCCATACATCAAGATTAATGCCTGCAATAAATTCTCCCTTACCAGAAGGATAATGTTTACGATACCCTACAGTACCTCCAAAACCCGTTCCCTCTTCGGTTAGATTTAAATCGCTAAAATCTTGTCTATCTACAATATTTAAACCAGCTCTTATTAATAAAGAACTTTTTTCATTAAAAAAATGTTGCAGATTTATTGTAGGAATAATACCGGCGGGATAAACTTGCCCCGAAACTCCTAATTCCGTTTTCTTTGTAAAATCTTGATCTTGTGCATAGCTACTTGTAGTAACAAGAAGCAAAATTAGTAAGCTGGTAAAAGTTAGTTTCATTTTAAATTAGTTTTAGTTGCGACTCTAATTCATCATTAGCCTTTAACATTGCCCTACCATCTTTAAAACTTAAATAAGGGTGTCCTTTTCTATGGTTAATAATACTAATCTTATTTAACAAATTCCAGTGTTTTAAAATCTCTTTCCAAGCAAAAAACACAGAATGTTTTGGGTCGTATATGTGAGTAGGCTCTGCACCTGCTCCATTTATTTCAATAATACTAAATTTCTCGCCCCTAGCCAATTCTTCCATAGAATTGTACAACACATCTAATCTACCATAATAAAATTCCGGTACTCGAGTGCATATAGCATCTATTGTTAACACCAATTCGTCATCGATATAATTAGAATAATCTACAAATTTTGCCCCCCGTGTATGACTACCATAAGGCACTAAAATAAATTCTTCTCCTTTTGTAAGTACAGCTGTATCAAGTTGAGCTCCTAATTCTTCTCGCAAAACCGATAATTGCAAATGGCTTCTAGGATTTTGCTTAATTAATTCTAAAAGGGTACTTTTTCCATCACCTATAACAGATAGAAATTCTTTTGATACTATTCCAGTAATTTTTCCTTTCGCTTCTCCTGGCATACGAACATAGAAAATACCCACTTCTTTTCTGTAAGGTATAAATTCTTGTATTAAAAAATTTTCAGGAGATTTTTCTATATAGGCCTCTAAAGCACTTTCATTGAAAATTTTTTCTACTCCCAAGGCTTTCATTCCAATATCTGGCTTAGCGATAAATGGAAAAGTAATTCCTTTAGTTTTTATTCGTTGATGAATATCATCAATAGTAGCTCCTTTCTGTATCCAAACTGTATTAGGTATATGCTCTTGAGGAATAATCTCGTAAATATCATTCTTAGATTCCATAGCCATACCACCGTTTTCCATGGTTGGATTTGCGGCATTAAAAAAGAAAAAAGAACGTGCCCGTAAAGAAAAAAACAACCAAAAAGGAAACAATGGATAGTATATAAGCCAAAATGGCCAATATTCCCAGTGTGTTATTCTATGCCATGTTAACCTTAATGATTCCATTAAATTTGGTTAATAAGTTCTTTAATTGGCATCTCTATAACATACTTTTCTTCTTGTAACATATCTATATGTTCTAAAGCAACTTTAGTCTTTTGCAAAACAGCTTGTGTTACACTAAATGTCTTTAAACCTGTGTCTCTATTGATTACAAATCCGTTTTCAAAATCTTCATTATTATTACAATGAAAATCAATAATATTAGAGGTTTCAAGACTTCCTTTTTCTATAAAACTTGAGAACATAGCCTGACGTTTTTCAATGACATCAGGCTTATAAAGTGTTACGGAAGACCATATATGAGTTTTTGTAGCGTCTACTTTTTTAATAAATTTTTCTTCACCATTCCACCGTAATTCTTTTAAGTTACCTTCTTGAAAAACTAGTATGGTAAAAGGTTCAATATTAAAAAGGTCTATTGTTGTAAGATAGTCTTGCGGATTTTTATTTGAAATAATATCCAAAACTACTAATCCTCTACTCTTAGCGTAATTACCTTTAGGAGTATGCTTTTTAAAAGCTCCATTAAGTAAAACTGCTAATATACCTCTCTCATTTACAGCAAACCATGTACCGCCTGCCTTAGGGTCTTCTGGGTATATTATCTTTTGACCATTTACAATTTTTTGTTGCGGAACATACGCAGGAGGTCTTGATTTATGTTCATCTCTATTCGATGTAAAAACAAATGAGTCTCCTTTAGGGATATAACTTACTGTGCACATACTTTTCTAAACTGTATTGTAGATGGTGCCACACCAAAAGATTCTGGCAATTCTATATTGGTCATTACTTTTAAACCCACTTTTATTAGTGCGTAGTGATGTATAGCATGTTCTAAATTGTACATTACTTCTCTATAATAATTAGATTCTAAAAAGACTTCATTTTCACCCAATTCGTAACTAACTTTAAGTTCCTTATTCGGTTTTTCTAAGTCTTCTTGTATTTGTTGCAATTGTTGTACAGCAAAATTAATATCCTCCTGTATTCTCGTGTCTCTTTTTCTTTTATCGTAACATACTTCCTTAGTTTTATATCCTTGGATTAAGCATTGATATAATTCAATAAGGTGTCTTGTATGCTGCCCTATTGTTGCATTAGAAAGAACACTACAACATTTAGTGTAGTCTTCTTGCGAGAGCTGAGATAGTATATCTTTAAATTCTTCAATTGAATTTATTGAGGCGTTGAACATAAGCTTATTGAATTTTTAATTTATGATGTTTTCTATATAATAAAAATAAAAGATAGAAAGAAAAACCGACGTAGAGTAAACCTAAAAGAAAATTGCTCCATTGGGCGTATTTACTATAACTATCAACGATTAATTTTCCTGCATAAATGAATATGAGCATGCCTATTAAAGTGCCTGCTCCTATCCCAAACATATAACTTATAAATGATATCGTTTTATGCTCTAAAATCTCTTTAGATTCTAATACTTTATTCCACGTAAACCAAAATGGAATTTGTAAAGGGTTAAGTGCACTTAGTAATAAGCCCAATAGTATGGGCGATGTAATTTTAGGTAAGGCACTTTTAGTTAGGCTTAGTTCACCTACTTGCGTAGCTGTTAATAGACTAGAAATCCCAAGGTAAAGTAGTAAGGTTATTGCTAACGAAAATACAATATATACCCACTTCCCTTCTAAAACAATTTTATTACTTCCCCATAGTGTTAGACGTACATAAACAAGTTCTATAAAGATTGCAGCAAAAGCGAATAATAATGCATTCTGAATACCCTGAGTTGCAGAAATATCAAACACAGTTATGTTTAGGCTTCCTAGTGGTAAGGCACCAAGAAAACTAATCAAAAGACCAGCAATACAAACTTTTAAAGTTTTAAACATAAACTACATTTCAAATCAAAAAAACAATTATCTATTCTTGATTTTTTCCCAATTCTTATCTGCCATAGCCTTTAAATTATCAGGAGATTCTTTTTTCCAAAGCTCTAAAGTATTATTCCTGCCAGAATTGTAAAATAAAAGCAACTCGCCATCTCTTATCTCAAAGGTTTCAGGGTTTACTCCAACTTTTTTTCTACTAACAGCAACTGCATATGCACAATAGCCACCATATTTGGGAATATATTTATTAGGGTTTTCTTTAAATTTAAGTAAGTTTTCTTTACTAGAAAATTTAAATTTAACCTTGTCATTAGTTACAGTGTATTCTTTTAGGCCTGCTTTAGCTTGTCCATCAAAATAGGAAACCACGTCATATCCACCTGCAACATACCCTTTTTTGGTATTATAGTCTATAGATTGTCCTAAAGCATTGTAACCTAGCAAGGAAATAAAAACAATTAATACTCTTTTCATTTTATATTTTAAAGGCATTAATACCTTTTGCATTTACATTTATTTTATTCCAGTGGTATACCTTTACTCCCCCTCTAATATACAGTGTTTAGTTT
>CAZLUS010000101.1:0-8443 GCA_964562775.1 uncultured Flavobacteriaceae bacterium
CCTGCGACCTCCGCGTCCCAAACGCGGCGCGATAACCGGGCTACGCTACACCCCGGACTGAGTGTAAATGTTTAGTAGATATTATAAGCGAAGGACCAGCCGGTGTGTCGGCCCTCAATCTACTAGTAACAATACTTCAATTCTGCCTACTCACGCAGACTCTTGCGGAGAGACAGGGATTCGAACCCTGGGTACCCTTTTGGGGTACGACGATTTAGCAAACCGTTCCTTTCGGCCACTCAGGCACCTCTCCTATTATTTTTTATGAACTTTGCTGTAAAGCGGTTGCAAATGTACATTTTTACAATACTATAAAGCAACTATTTGTTTGATTTTTTTAAACTAAAAAACCCAAGTCACTAGAACTTAATAGTGTTTTACATAAATACTAAACAATCAGATATATAGCTATTACTATTCCGGATATTCTACCCTTAAATGATAGATATTGGTCAATTTTTGTTTTAGAACTTTTTTTACAGCTTCAATCTCCTTAAAGGTAATATTTGCATTTAAAAATTGGCTTGCCTCTATTTGTCCTTTTATTATTTTTTCTACAAACTCATCTATCATTGTATAAGTAGGTGATTTTAGGCTTTTTGATGCAGCCTCTACAGAATCGGCCATCATAAGAATAGCCGTTTCTTTAGAAAATGGAGTTGGTCCAGAATATCTAAAATTAACCTCATCTACATTATCATCTAGTTCTTGTTGCTTTTTATAAAAATAATATACCAAATTAGTTCCATGGTGGGTTCTTAAAAAATCTATTACTCTATCTGGTAAATTATTTTTTCTTGCTATTTCTATTCCTTCTATTACATGGTCAATTATAATTTTAGCACTTTCTTTTGGTAATAAGTCATTATGAGGGTTTGCTCCAGTTATTTGGTTTTCTGTAAAATAGGTAGGTCTATTCATTTTACCTATATCATGGTACAAAGCACCTACTCTAACCAGCATAGCATTAGCACCAATCTCATTGGCAGCAGCCTCAGCCAAATTTGCAACTTGTAAAGAATGATGAAAAGTACCTGGAGCCTTGTTTGCTAATTCTTTTAATAATTTAGAATTTGTGTCAGACAATTCTAATAAAGACACATCTGATACCAAACCAAATATTTTTTCGTAGAGATAAATTAATGGCATAGCAAAAAGAGTAATCATTCCATTTAAAAGAAAAATACCAAAGGTTATCCATTCTATATTTTCTAGGTTGCCTTCATGAATTATATGAAAAGCAAAATATCCAACTACATAAATAAAGGTAATTTGCCCTACAGATATAAAAATATTAGCGCGCTTATACAATTCTGTCACGGATAATATTGTAACAATACCTGCTATTATTTGCAAGAATATATACTCAAAGCTATTAGGGACTACAAAACCTAAAATTAAAATGGTTAAGACATGAACAAACAACCCTAGTCTAGAATCAAAAAAGTTTTTTAAAATTAAAGGAAGTATACATAGCGGAACTACATAAACATAGTTCTCATTATTCTTGACTACCACCGTGGTAATAAAAATCATCAATAGAATATTCACAAAAATAAAAACCACCTTTGTATTATTTACAAAAATTTCAGGCCTGTATTTTTTCAAAAATAGAAATAACATCATAAGCACCAAGGCTACTAAAATGGTGTATCCAGAAAGTATAAAATAATGGTTATTTCCTTTCCACAATTCTGATTCAAACTCTTCTTTTAAAGAATTTAGAATCTTATAATTTTCAGACTCTACTACTTCTCCCTTAGCTATAATTAACTTTCCTTCTAGTACGTTACCTCGGGTCGTAGATATTTTAGATAAGTCTTCTTCTAAAGCTTTATCCGAAAGACTCTTATTATACAATACGTTCGCTTTTATCCTTTCACTAATATGACCTTTAAGGGTAGATTTATATTCTTCATCAATACTATAAACATCTAAATAATAAGAAACAGAAGCTTTGGCTATTTCAATATCTACTATATCGCTTTTATCAATTTGCTGAGCAGTATTATTTCTAATAATGAAAATAGAATTACTCAAAAGCTTATCTTTAAAAAGGGCTTTTTTATAAATAGAATCTAATATTGTTTTCCCAATATATTGTAGACTTTTTTTTCTTTCGGAAGATAAAGAGCCATCTAAAGAGAATGAAGCTTCGAAATTGTTATTATAGTTCTCGATTTCTTCTCGATAAACTTGCTCATCAAAAGTATAATAATCAGACTTATTTGTTTCTAAATTTTTTCTTTCTAAAGCTATATCCTTATCGGTCTTTACAATTGAAAAATCAAAAGGCGCATAAAGGTTTTCGTATTGCCATGGTTTCCCTTTTTGGAACTCATATTTAAACTTACCCCCCCTAGGGAAAAAAAATACAATTAAAGCTATAGATATAAAGTAAATAACATATTTATAGACTATAGATTGTTTCTTATAAAATTTATCAAGTGTATCGCTCATTTGCAAAGGCAATTGGTTCAAAAATAAAGAAATCTAATTTCATTACTGTTATAAATAAACAAACTGTTATTGTCCTTTTAATTTTAGTATTTTCGTAATTATAAATTTATATGAAATGAAGGAAGTTGTTATTGTCTCTGCTGTTAGAACACCAATAGGAAGTTTTATGGGTACATTATCAAGCATCTCTGCCCCTAAACTTGGTGCAATAGCTATTGAAGGTGCTCTTAAAAAAGCGAATATTAAACCCGAAATGGTAGATGAAGTTTTAATGGGTAATGTAGTTCAAGCTGGTACTGGTCAAGCTCCTGCTAGACAGGCTGCAATTTATGCTGGCATACCAGACTCGGTACCGTGTACAACAATAAACAAAGTATGTGCTTCTGGTATGAAAACTATAATGCAAGCCGCACAGTCCATAGCCTTGGGAGATACAGAAATTGTAGTTGCTGGGGGTATGGAGAACATGAGCCTTATTCCTCACTATGTGCATATGAGAAATGGAAGTAAGTTTGGACCTTCTACCTTAATAGATGGTATGCAAAAAGACGGTTTGGTTGATGTATATGACCAAAACGCAATGGGTGTTTGTGCAGATGCTTGCGCTACAGAACATAATTTTAGTCGTGAAGATCAAGATGCTTATGCCATACAATCTTATAACCGCTCAGCAAAAGCTTGGGGTGATGGTAAGTTTAAAAACGAAGTTGTTCCAGTAGAAGTGCCGCAACGTAGAGGTGAACCTCTAGTAATGACTGAGGATGAAGAGTTTAAAAATGTTAAGATGGAAAAAATTCCAGCATTAAGACCTGCTTTTTCTAAAGATGGTACTGTAACAGCTGCTAATGCATCTACAATTAATGATGGCGCGGCAGCAGTAGTCTTAATGAGTGCTGCTAAGGCAAAGGAACTAGGGATTTCTCCAATGGCTAAAATAAAAAGTTATGCAGATGCAGCTCATGAGCCTAAATGGTTTACAACTGCGCCAGCAAAAGCACTTCCTAAAGCATTAGATAAAGCAGGGATTTCAATTGATGATGTAGATTTTTTTGAATTTAATGAAGCTTTTTCAGTAGTTGGATTAGCTAACATGAAACTTTTAGGATTAAAAGATACTAATGTAAATGTTAATGGCGGGGCAGTTTCCCTTGGACATCCCCTTGGATGTTCTGGAGCTAGAATATTAGTAACATTATTAAATGTTCTTGAACAAAATAATGCAAAACTAGGAGCTGCTGCAATTTGTAATGGTGGTGGCGGGGCTTCTGCAATGGTATTAGAACGAAATTAATTTTTCTCTAATATGCAATATGGTATTTGCCACTTAAGCATAGTTGCCATTCGTGTTTCTACTGACGATACTACTGAGATGGTTTCTCAACTTCTCTATGGAGACCTATTTAAAATTAAAGAAGAACGTAAGTTCTGGGTTCGAATTAAAGTTGCTTTTGATGGACAAGAAGGTTGGATTAGCAAAAAACAGTTTAAACTAATTACTGAAGAAGATTTTAATAGTCTTAATCAAAAAAGCAGTATTAAACTCGCAACAGACTTTGTTTCTCATATAGTTACTAACAATAATATTTTTCAACCCATACCAATAGGCTCAAGAATAGATACCGCCAAGCTTTTAAATCACTCACACGATGGAAACTCCATTAAACCAATACAAGATAAATCTAATCTAGTTGATGATGCTTTAACCTTTTTAAATGCACCTTATTTATGGGGAGGCAAAACTCCTTTAGGATTAGATTGCTCTGGTTTTACCCAAATGGTCTATAAACTTAATGGTTTTAGTCTATTTAGAAATACCGAAAAACAGGCAAGCCAAGGAGAAGTACTAAGTTTTATTGAAGAAAGTGAGCCAGGTGATTTAGCCTTTTTTGATAATGATGAAGGAATTATAGATCATGTAGGTATAATTTTAAAAGATAATTATATTATACATGCGCATGGTCATGTTAGAATTGATAAGATTGATCATACTGGTATATTTAATAGAGAAGAAAGAATGTATTCGCACAAACTTAGGGTGATAAAAAAAATAGTATAAAAAAAGCCTTGAGTTAACTCAAGGCTTTTTTTTGAAAGAAGAATTTATTATTCTCCAATTAATTTTTTAATTCTCATAAAATTTTCATTATCACCTAATGCACCATAAATATTTTTTAGCTGCGTTAGAACACCTTCGTTAGCAGGATTTGTTACTAAAGCTTCCTCTAAAACTTTAGAAGCTTCAATAAACAGGTTTTCTTTTTTTTGTTTAAGTTCGTCAAAACGTGCATTATCAGCTCTAGAAGTTCCTAAGCTATTCATTTCATCTATTAAACCATTTCCTTCATTTACATATGAGGTAGACAAGTTTAATTGTGCATTCACATAACCAGGATCAACCTCCAATGCTTTACGATACGCTTTTCTAGCTTCTTCTAGATTCCCTTGCTCCATATTTATCACCCCAATATTGTATAGTAAATCTGGATTGTCTGGAGCCATTTTAGAAGCCTTAGCCATAAGTTCTTTGAACTTATCTTTATCGCCTAACTCAAAGTATAAATTAGCTTTATTTAAGATAAGGTTCACATCACCGGGATTAACGGCAAGTGCATCGTCATAAGCACCCAAAGCTTCTTCATTTTTACCTTGCTGCTGATAAATTAATGCAATATTTTTTACTATTTCGCCTTTTTTAGATGGTGATTTAACTTCTTTAGGATCTTTGTGCGTTCCAGCTTTTAAATAAATATCTCTTGTAGTTTTATCAAATTCTTCTGTTTCACCAGAAGCAATATTTACAGCAGTGTATTTAGTTTCACTTCCATCATATCCAACTTCCTTTAATTCATTGTAATATTTTAAAGCATTATCATAATCACCTCCATTAACAGCACCGCTTGCAGCATAATATAGATAAATTGTGTCTTTTGGACTTAATTGGTATCCTAAATACAATTTATCTGCACTCTCCTTATATTTTTTGTCATTTGTATCTTTAATAGCTGCATTTACAACATCTGCAGTCATTTGATTAAGCTTTTGTCTTGTATCAACAGTATACTTCTTTTTACCAGAACTCTCTTCTAATGAAATAACTTTGTCAAAAGCAGTTTTAGCAAGTTTATACTCCGAAAGTTTAGAATAGGCCGTACCCAATAGCGAATAATATTGAGCGTGATATTTAGCCTCTGCACCGTCAATTGTAGATGAAATACCTTCAAGGGTACTTTTAGCTGTAGCGGCATCTTCAGCCTTAAGGGCTTTCTCAGCAGCTTTAATTTCTGTTTTTTGCGAAAAACTTACTGTAGCTATAAGCAAAGTAAGCGTTACTAAAATCTTCGTTTTCATTTTAAAAAATTAATTGTGTTAATGTTATAGTTATTCTTTTGTTTCTTCATCACTATTATCAATAGCCGTGCCATTTTCCGTATCAACCTCAATATCAAGTACATCTACAACTTCTACTGCTTCATCGTCTTTCATCACTTTAGCTACAGCTGCTATACTATCATTGCCTTTAAGGTTAATAAGTTTAACACCCTGTGTTGCTCGTCCCATTACCCTTAAATCTTCAACGCCTAAACGGATAGCTATTCCAGATTTATTAATAATCATAAGGTCATCAGAATCGGTTACATTCTTAATCGCAACTAAGCCTCCTGTTTTATCTGTTATAGATATCGTTTTAACTCCTTTACCTCCTCTATTAGTTACGCGATAATCATCTATGTTGGATCTTTTACCATAGCCATTTTTTGAAACAACTAAAATATTGTCTTCAAAATTATGTACAGATACCATTCCTATTACCTCATCCTCATCATTTGCTAAAGTAATACCACGAACACCAGAAGCATTTCTACCCATAGGCCTTGTCTTACTTTCCTCAAAACGTATCGCTTTTCCAGATTTTAAACCTAAAAAGATTTCACTCGTTCCTGTTGTAAGTTTTGCTTCTAGTAGTTCATCATTATCACGGATAGTAATGGCGTTAATACCATTTTGCCTTGGTCTAGAATATTGTTCTAATGAAGTTTTCTTAACAGTACCTTTTTTGGTAGCCATTATTACATAATGACTGTTTACATACTCTTCATCTTTTAAATCTTGAGTACAAATAAAAGCTTTCACTTTATCTTCACTTTCAATATTTATAAGGTTCTGTATGGCTCTACCCTTAGAAGTTCTACTACCTTCTGGTATTTCATAAACACGCATCCAGAAACATTTTCCTTTTTGCGTAAAGAACAACATATATTGATGGTTTGTACCTACAAATAGATGTTCCAAGAAATCCTCATTACGTGTAGAAGATGCTTTTTGACCTACACCTCCTCTATTCTGTGTTTTGTATTCTGATAAGGATGTACGCTTAATATAACCAGCATGCGAAATTGTAATTACAACTTGCTCATCTGGAATCATATCTTCAATACTCAAATCACCTCCAGCAAAATTAATTTCTGATCGGCGCTCATCACCATACTTTTCTTTTACTTCTTCTAACTCATCTTTTATGATTTGCATTCTTCTTTCCTTCTTATCTAAGATGTCTTTTAAATCTTCGATAGTAAGTAATAATGCATCATATTCTTCGCGTAGCTTATCTTGCTCTAAACCTGTTAATTGGCGTAGACGCATCTCTACAATCGCCTTTGCTTGTATTTCTGTTAGCTTAAATCTCTCTATTAAACCATTTTTAGCATCGTCTACATTAGAAGATGCTCTAATAATTGCAATTACTTCATCAATATTATCAGAAGCAATAATTAAACCTTCAAGAATATGAGCTCTATCTTCTGCCTTTTTAAGTTCGAATTTGGTTCTTCTAACTACAACTTCATGACGGTGTTCCACGAAATAGTGAATCATCTCTTTTAAGTTCAATAGCTGTGGCCTACCATTAACCAAAGCGATATTATTAACACTAAAAGAAGATTGTAGCGCTGTATACTTATATAATGTATTTAGTACAATATTAGGAATAGCATCGCGCTTGAGAATATAGACAATCCGCATTCCTTTTCTATCAGACTCATCACGGATTAATGAAATCCCGTCTATTTTTTTATCGTTTATAAGGTCTGCAGTTTTCTTAATCATATCAGCCTTATTTACCTGATATGGTATCTCTGTAACAACAATACACTCTTTACCTTGTACTTCTTCAAAAGTAGCCTTAGCTCGCATTACAACACGTCCACGACCCGTATGAAAAGCTTCTTTTACACCGTCGTAGCCGTAAATTATTCCTCCAGTAGGAAAATCTGGTGCTTTAATATGTGTTATTAGCTCATCTATTTCAATAGCATTATTATCAATATATGCTATAGTACCATCTACAACTTCTTTAAGGTTATGCGGTGGCATATTAGTTGCCATACCAACTGCAATACCTGATGCTCCATTAACCAATAATTGTGGAACTCTAGTAGGTAATACTGTTGGTTCTTTTAAAGAGTCATCAAAATTTAATTGATGATCTACGGTATCCTTATCAATATCTGCCAACATATCGTCAGCAATTTTACGCATACGAGCTTCTGTATAACGCATAGCAGCAGGGCTATCACCATCTACAGAACCAAAGTTTCCTTGTCCATCGACCAGCATATAGCGCAAACTCCATTCTTGAGCCATACGCACCATACTATCATAAACAGAAGTATCGCCATGAGGGTGATATTTACCCAAAACCTCACCCACAATACGAGCAGATTTTTTATGCGCACTTCCCGAGCGCACCCCCAATTCATGCATTCCATAAAGAACTCTTCTATGTACAGGCTTTAAACCATCCCTAACGTCAGGTAAAGCACGTGACACAATGACCGACATTGAGTAGTCAATGTAGGCAGATTTCATTTCATCTTCAATGTTAATTGGAATGAGTTTTTCTCCTTCTGCCATATAATAAATTAATTAGTTTTTTTGTAGGTTTTCATAACGCGCTAATATAACCATTTTATGAGCGTTTAAAGAG
>CAZLUS010000102.1:0-8375 GCA_964562775.1 uncultured Flavobacteriaceae bacterium
GTATTGACTTATTATTTTTATTCAAGTGAAATGTATTTTATAGTCCTGTAAGTTGATTATAAGGCATTAAAAGTACAGAATGCAAAATTCTTATTTCTTTTACTTTAAATATAAATTTTAATTTTTTTACTTTACCCAATAAATTAAGGCAACGAGGAGTTACTGTAATACTAAAATATGGATGATACTAAAGTTGTTCTTAGGGATAAAATTAAAGCGCATTTATTAGCACAAATACAAAAGGGTTTGCTTAAAGTAGGTCATACTATAAACCTAGCTGCACTTGCAAGAGTTTTAAAAGTAAGTGTAACCCCTATTAGAGAAGCACTTAGCCAATTAGAAGAATCTGGTATTGTAAAAGCCATACCCAATAGAGGCTTTATTGTTCCTGAATTATCATTAAAAGAGGCTATTGATTTATACAATACAGTAGCGGAGCTAGAAGTTTTAGCACTAGACTCTTCGTCTTTTAATGATACACTTAAAAAAGAGCTACGCAAGCTACAATTACAATTACAGCAAACAGAGACTGCAAATACACGGCTTTTAATTCGATTTCAATTTCATGAAACTTTAATGAAAGCCTGTGATAATAGCATCTTAAAGCGTGTTCTTAGCAAATTGAGGTCTAGAATATTTTTTTACGAACAGTTGTATATCAATGATAGTTCTTTTTATGAAACCGTTGACAACCAGAACGAAGGTGTTTTAAGAGCCATAGAAGAAGACAATCTGCCTACCGCAGCATTAATCCTTAAGATGAACTGGATGACCGTACTTGACTATCTAAAAAGCAATTAGCAAAAACTAAAACTAACCTCTTCTTCTTTCTAATAGCACTAACATCATTAGGCTTAACATGATACGATGATCATCATCAGCATCAGTCTGTTTTACTTGAGAAATAGTAAACTTTCTACCAAAGAAAGAAGCGTCTTTTTTTAAACGTACTACAACTTGCTCTTTACTATCCATTACAATATAACTAGGGTTAAATAGATAGCCAGTGAAAATACTTAAAATAGGTATTTGCCCAAGTAAACCATCAGCAACTTTAACCCATGCATTTTCTTCTCGAATTTTATACTGCTGTTTTTGATGCTGATTTATAATATCATAATTGGCTTTCCAAAGTGATGCCCAACCCTTTCTTGCAACTTTTCCTAGTTCTTTGCCTGTATTATCTGTAAAACTATAAGCTGTTGAAAAATCAATCCACTTGTCAGCCTTAATACGGTAATTAACCAGTGTTCTTGATTCATCTGAAAAGACTTCAATATCTTCTTTAAACTTGAACATCTTTTGCCTTACATAGGCTATTACTTTTCCATGTGCATCGCGCGCAGTAAAATCATTGGATAATGTTGTAATATTAAAATCAAAAGCGATTGGAAAATTAAGGTCTTTCATTATTAATTTTTTTGGTTAGTTAAATAGACTTTTGTCTAGTCCAGGAATTAAGTTCAATGCGTTTTTATAGTATACTTTTTGCAATACATCATCAGGTAAATCTAGACCGTACATTGCCCAAAAAGCGTGGTATTTTTTGTAGTAAGGGAAATACTCATCAGATGTTTCTAGTACTCTAAAATAGGTAGGGAATTCTTCAGGTTTCCAACTGTCTTTTCCAAAGAGAATACGGTCTTGATACTTAATAAAAAATGCTTTAGCCTGCTTGGGTTGTCTTCCTAGCTCTGCTATAATTGCTCCTATACCAACAGACATATTTGGCATTTCATCTAACAAACCAGATAGTGTTTTTAAATCGTTTGCATACCAACCCATATGCGCATTAATAAATTTAGTTTTAGGATGCTTTTTAAACATACGATGTTGTTCATCTATTATTTGTTGCCATGGAGCAGGGTTTGTTGCCGAACGCTTTCTTCGTGGTCTTGTTTTAAGCTCTAACCAACGCTCATTATCACTATTCATATCATCCCAAAAAGGTTTTGGGTCAGCCGCATGAATTAATACTGGGATTCCTAATTCACCACACTTTGCCCAAACCGGATCTAAGCGTGGGTCATCAACAGCAATACGATTGCCATTAATATCTTTATTACGTAGTCCTAAGCTTTTAAATACTTTTAGTCCTTTTGCCCCTGCTTTTACATCTGCTTCTAATTGTTTTGCTGCTTGCTCTCCCCAACCCTTGTTGCCAACACCACTATAATCTACATTCGCAAAAATTGCAAATCTATTAGGGTAATTTTCATTTACATTTTTAAGCTTGGCCCGTAAACTAGCTCCAGAACCGCCACTTAAATTCACCATAATACCCTCATTCAGCTTATCCATATCTTTTATTAAGAGCGATAAATCTTGGGTTGCCATTCTAGATTGATGACTGTGCACATCTATAAATTTAAATTTTGCACTTGCCACAGGGTTTTCAGGAACAACTAAAGTGGATTTTGGATTGTATTTTTCAAAACTCATTTCTTGCGCAAGAGCAATCGAAGCTATAGTTGATAAAAAAGTCGTTAAAATTATTTTAAGCTGCATATGATAATATAATTAATTAAACATTTTGATTTAATAGTTGTTGATAGGTCTCAAGAGTATCAATATCTATAGTTTTTCCATTAGAATCAACTACAAAGGTATCATCTACAGAATTTCTCAATAGCTCTTTTGCGCCATATTCTGCATTTAATTCTGCTAATTGAGGGAAGTATAATTTATTGAATATTGCTGGAACTCCACTTTTACCGTTATAATTGGTAGCACAAATGTTTTGTGTCGTATTTTGATGACATTTAACCAATTTGGCTAAATAATTAAAATCTAAAAGAGGTTGGTCAGATAGCATAATTAAAACATTTTCAATATACTTATGATTATTTACTTCTAGTAATCCTTTAACAATTGAAGTTCCCATTCCATGCTGCCAATCTGGGTTTAAAATAGTAACAATTTCTTTGTCCAAAGTAGCCTTTATGACAGCAGCATTAGCGCCTAATACGACAAATACATGTTCGGTAATATTTTTTGCCTGTTCAATCGCATGCCCTAAAAGATTGGTCTTAGCCCAAGGAAGTAACTGTTTTATTGTACCCATTCTGGTTGAAGCACCTGCGGCTAAGATTAAAACTGCAATAGTTGATGCTTTAGACTTCATGACTATGTATTCTCCCTTCTCGTTCTTTTAATAATATTGGTTTACGCTTATTAACCACAGCTAATATTTCTGAAATAATCGAAATAGAAATCTCTTGTGGTGTCTCTGCGCCAATATCTAAACCTGCAGGGCCATGAATCGATTCAAGAAACTCTTCGGTAATATCAAGGTTTCGTTCTAAAAGCTCGTTAAAAAGTTTTTCTCTTCTACGCATAGGGCCTAATAAACCCAAATAAGCAGGTTTATAGTTTTTTAAACGCGTTAGAAATTGTAAATCTTTTGCATAACTATGCGTCATTACAACAATAGCCACTTGTTCATCTACAGCAATCGCTAAGGTTTCTGGTTCTGCGTTTGTAAAAGCGCTAGCTCCTTTAAAATCTATGATTGATTTATTTTCAGTGGGATGCGCTATAATTGTAACTTCCCACCCTGTTTTTGAAGCATAAGAACATAACTCTACAGCATCATGCTCTGCCCCAATAATAATTAATTTAAAACAAGGTTTTAAAATCTGTTCAAATACTTGCATAGCTTCATTTACAGAAAAATCTGGGCGTAATGGTAGCATCGATTCTTCAAAATTAAAAATAGAACCATACCCAATAGCTTCGTCATGTGTTTTCTTATAGTAGCTGCGAATTAAAAACGGAATTCGCTTAGCTATTGCTTTTTGAAAAGTTTCTAAAAACAGTTCATTTGGTTGAAAAGGTTCAATCAAAATATATAAAACACCTTCACAGCCTAAGCGGTAACGCCCATCATAGGTCATCACTTTAGCAATACCACTTTTAAAAACACTGGCAGCTTGTTTAAAAATTTCTTTTTCAACACAACCACCGCTAACTGCTCCAATACTAGTGCCGTCTTCTACCAAAAGCATTCGCACACCTGGTTTGCGATAAGACGACCCTTCTAAGGCCACTACAGATGCCAAAACAGTTCGTTGCCCTTTCTGCTGATTTTGAAGGTAGTATTGAACAATTTTTTTTAATTCGTGCATCATTAGTTGTAGGCGATTTACTTAATAAGATTAGCTATCTTAGCATCAGCTTTACAAGATACTAATTTCAACAATTACATGACTGATTCCTTTGATAGAACGATAGATTATGTTCGTATAGCTGTAACGGATCGCTGCAATTTAAGATGTTTTTATTGTATGCCTGCCGAAGGGGTCCCTTATGAACCAAAATTGCATTTACTTAGTTATGAAGAAATTACACGAATTCTTCGTGTTTTAAGTCAGCTTGGTTTTCAAAAAGTACGTTTTACAGGTGGTGAACCTTTTCTTAGAAAAGATTTCATGCAATTGTTAGAAAATACTGCCGGATTGGATGCTTATAAATCGATTCATATTACTTCAAACGGTACTCTTTTACAGCAACATATTGCCAAATTAAAAAAATTAGGCATCACAAAAATCAACCTAAGCATTGATTCTTTAGACAAAGAACGGTTTCATAAAATTACGCGTCGTGATGATTTTGAAAAGGTAATGCAAACCTTTTATTTGCTGGTTGATAATGGGTTTAAAATTAAACTCAATGCTGTTATTATGAAGGGTATTAATACTCAAGATATTATTCCTCTTGCCTTGCTTTCAAAAGACTACCCTGTTGATGTTCGCTTTATAGAAGAGATGCCTTTTAACGGTGGCTATAAAAAAAATGTTGAACTGTATTCGGCTCGTGATATTCATGCCGATTTAAAAGCTCATTTTACTACCTTAGAAAAACTACCTAGCAAACATGGTGATACAGCAAGTTTGTTTTCGATACCGGGTTATAAAGGAAATATAGGTGTTATCGCAGCGTTCTCTAGAACTTTTTGCAATACCTGTAATCGGCTTAGAATTTCTGCTAAAGGAGAAATTAAAAGCTGTTTATACGACGATGGTGTATTTAATATTAGAGATTACATTCGTTCAGGTGTTACCAATGAAGCTCTAGCTGATAAATTTCGTGAATTAATACGCTTGAAGCCTAAAGATGGATTTGAAGCAGAGAAAATGCGAAAAACACCCAAAAAAGCAATGCAGAGTATGAGTAGTATTGGGGGGTGATAGAGTTAGCAGTTAGCAGTTAGCAAATTAAAAAAGATGCCTATTGAAAATTATATCGAGAGCCATGACAACTTCTTGATATAAATTTTCTCGAAAATCACCTCGAAGTGACAAGAATACATACTTTTAATTATATGAAAAACACATTCAACTAAAAATAATTCTAATCACTTTAAGCTAATCAATACATAGCGTATAGTACTCAACGAATATGAACACTTTTATCCCATATAAAAAAGCACTTTCAATTATAGAAGAACACAAAGGCAACTTTTCTATTGAATCTAGAAATCTAGAAGATTGTGTTGGTGCATATCTTGCAGAAGATTTAGTAGCAGATCGCTACTTCCCCCCATATGATAGGGTTACTATGGACGGTATTGCCATCGCACATAAAGCATTTGATGCAGGTCAAAAAACGTTTACCATAGAAACAACAGTAGCTGCTGGTACACCTCAAAAAACATTGATAGAAAAATCAAATTGTATGGAAGTGATGACAGGCGCTATAATGCCTAAAGGTGTTGATACTGTTATTCGTTACGAAGACTTGATAATCGAAGAACAAAAAGCAACCATACAGATTGAGGTTTTAAGACCTAAACAAAATGTACATTTTAAAGGTTCTGATCTTACTAAAGATACTCTTATTGTTAAGAAAGGAAAACAAATATCAAGTGCAGAAATAAATATTGCAGCTTCAATAGGCAAAACAACCTTACAGGTTGTAAAAATGCCTAAAACTATTATTTTTTCAACAGGAGACGAATTGGTGCCTGTTGGTCAAATACCTGAAGCACACCAAGTAAGAAGATCTAACAGTTATGGCATTCAAGCGAGCCTAAAACAATGGGGACTAGAAGCTACAATAGCGCATTTGAATGATGACAAAAACCAAATGACTACGACTATTGCTAAAGCCATAGAAGCGTATGACTTGTTTATCTTTACGGGTGGTGTATCTAAAGGAAAGTATGACTACCTACCTGAAGTATTAGAAACTTTAAAAGTTAGGCAACATTTTCATAAAGTACAGCAAAGACCTGGTAAGCCTTTTTGGTTTGGGAGTATTGAAAATGAAAAGACATTTTTTGCATTACCAGGAAACCCCGTTTCTTCTTTTGTTTGCGCTTATGTGTATGTGAATTTTTGGTTGCGAAAATCACTAAACCTCCAAACAAAAACACAGTATGTACGCTTAAAAAACGATATCGAATTCAAACCTAATCTGGTCTATTTTTTAGAAGCTACTGTAGAAAACTTACCTGATGGAAGCCTTGTTGCTACTGCAATAAAAGGCAACGGTTCTGGCGATTTTAGCAAGCTCGTAAAAACAGATGGTTTTTTGATTTTACCACAAAACAAAAGTCAATTTTTAGCTGATGAGGTATACCCTTTTGTTTCGTATCGTATTAATTAGATGCTGTAGTTAGCAATTTTACCCAAAGTTCTTTGTATGTAGTATTTCTAATGGCTTCACCATGTGCTCTTCTCCCCTCACGAACTTTTTTAGTTAATCTAAAAATTTGATCCTTCGGGATTTCCATCGCCACATAGCTTGCATCAATAGTTTCTGCTTTAGGTTCTTCTGCATGATAGGTGCCAAACCAACGTTCAGCAGGTGTAATACTTTCATTCGCATACCACCCTGCAATTTTATTTTTTGCAGCATAATCCCATCCACCTGAAAAAGAAATCATGCGATGCACTAATTTCTTTTTTGCAATAAAAGCTGCCATTCCGCCTCCTTGAGATTGACCTGTCACTATAATTTCATTCCATTTAGGTGCTCCATTCTCTAAATAATTATTCCAATTGCCTTTTTTATCAAACTTCACTAAATATTGCAGCAATTTTGTTAATCGCGGTACAATTGCATCTTGAGGTTCATCTTGAATTAAGGGTGTTACCTGCGTTCCAAAAACGCGTTGCGTTCTAAACTTCTCTGCACATTTAGCATCGGCTATAAGATTTTCACCTCTACAAATTCTTGCCACTGCAGGCTGATTAATATACGATAAGTTAATCACAGGATACCCGAGTTCTATAGCCGTATCAAATAACTTTTTGGGTCCTCTAACAGGTATGCCGTTGGTGCCTGGTAAAAAAAGAAAGAGTTTATTTTTAAGTTTAGTTGAATCATAACGCACCCAATGCGCTACATCTGTAGCGACAATAGTACTATCAGTAGCTGATGGTTTTATCTTTAGTTCTACAATCGTATTCTTTATTTCAACAGTAGGTGTTTCTTGGGCGTTTAGCCCCATAAAAAATAGCATAAAACTAAAAAGCAAGGTGTATTTCTTCTTCATATTAAAATAATTTAGGGGGTTAAAATTTAAGCTGCAACCCGTTGGTAAGCAAAATACGCAAACCTACTATTAACACTAATATTGCTGTAATTACTTTTATACTCATACCAGTAAGCTTATTGAGACTTAATCGAACCCCTATTTGCCCCCCAATAAAGACTGCTAACATTAAAGCAAGGCCTTCTATTAAAGGAAACTCAAAAGAATCATTAATAAATAAGCCCCCAATACTAGAAATAGAGTTTACAAGAATAAAAAAACTCGCTAATGCTGCTATTTTTATAGAAGTATTCCATCTCATATGATTGAGAATTGGGGCTAAAAAGATTCCTCCTCCGATACCTACCAAGCCCGATAAAAGTCCTATGCCTGCACCTAATAAATATGTGATATAAGGTGGATAATTAGTGGCTATGGGTATAGGTTTATTAGATTGTAAAGATTGATAAATAAGCGCCATAGCAGATACCATTAAAGCGATACCAAGCAGTATAAAAAATACATTTTCTGACAAACGAAATTGCGCGCCTATAAAAGCCATAGGGATACTAGTAATAATTAGAGGTACAAACTTTTTAAAATCTATATGTCCTTTTTTCCAATAGAGGTAGGTACTGCCAGAAACAACCATAATATTACAAATTAAGGCAGTACTTCTAATGCTAAAAAAACTTACAAAAACTAAAGCTAGTATAGCCAAATAGCTTGAGCCACCACCAAAACCTACTGATGAATACAAGATTGCAATGATTAAAAAGCCGCCCATTAAAAGTAAAAGTTCGGTTAGTGCTAAAGTCATGTAGCTAAATACTGGTTTAATCCGCCTGAAATACTAAAAAAATTTCCTTCAGGATATTCCGCTAGCAATTGTCTT
>CAZLUS010000103.1:0-2332 GCA_964562775.1 uncultured Flavobacteriaceae bacterium
GAATTGAAAATTGAAACTATATTTCATCATTCATAAAATTCAAATTCAAAAATTAAATACAAACGCAGTTAAATGGAAAGCAAGCCATACAATCTAGAGGAGCGATTAGTTGATTTTGCAGCTGATTCAGCGTTGTTTTGTAAGGCTATGTCCAATGATTTTACGGGGCAATATTATGGGCATCAATTATTGCGTTCTGCAGGAAGTTCTGCACTTAATTTTGGTGAAATGCAAGGTGCTCAAACAGATAGAGATTTTAGAAATAAAGCGACTATTTCTTTAAAAGAACTGAAAGAATCACGAATCAACCTTAAAATTCTTTCCAAGATAAAGTATGGCAGTGAATCAGAAAGAAGTAAACTACTGGATGAAGTTGAACAATTGATAAAAATTATTGCTACAATTATTAAAAACAAGAAATAATTAGAATCAGAGTTTGTATTTGACTTTGATTTTTGAATTTGTATTTAAAAATGCGCTGGACCATAAAACCTAAACCCGAAGAATCTAAAGTAGCCGAACTCGCTAGGGACTTAAATGTGAATAATTTGGTAGCGCAACTTTTATTACAAAGAGGTATAAATACCTATGACGATGCAAAAAAATTCTTCAGGCCTGAATTAAGTGATTTGCACGACCCTTTTTTAATGAAAGATATGCAACTTGCGGTTTCTAGAATTGAAAAAGCAATTTTAAACAATGAAAATATTTTGGTTTATGGTGATTACGATGTGGACGGCACTACATCAGTAGCCTTGCTTTCTTCGTATTTATTAGAAAGCTACCCTAATGTAGCAACTTATATCCCCGATAGGTATAATGAAGGCTATGGCATTTCTTTACAAGGAATAGACTTTGCCGAAGACAATGATTTTTCCTTAATTATTGCTTTAGATTGTGGTGTAAAAGCTATTAAGCAAGTTGATTATGCAAAAGAAAAAGGAATAGATTTTATTATTTGCGACCATCACCGTCCGGGGAAAGAACTCCCAAATGCAATTGCAATACTAGACCCTAAACGAGAAGATTGCACCTACCCTTACGATGAACTTTGTGGCTGCGGAGTTGGTTTTAAATTAGTACAAGCACTCGCCTTAAAAAAAGGGCAAACACTAGAAGATATCCTATCGTATTTAGATTTAGTAGCCACTGCTATTGGAGCAGATATTGTTCCTGTTACTGGAGAAAATAGGGTATTGGCCTATTACGGGATGAAAGTTATAAATGCGAATCCAAGAATAGGTTTTAAAGCAATTATTAATCAGGTAAAAAAAGAAAAACTAACCATAACTGATGTTGTCTTTATTATTGCCCCGCGTATTAATGCAGCAGGGCGAATGAAGCATGGTCTACATGCCGTTAACTTACTTACCGAAACCAATTTAAAACAGGCAGAAATTTTTGCTAGTGAAATAGAAAAATACAATCTTGACCGGCGCACTTTAGATCAAGAAATCACAAAAGAAGCATTACTTCAAATACAAGAAAACAAAGAAGAAGAGCGAGTTACCTCTGTAGTGTATAAAGATACTTGGCATAAAGGGGTAATCGGTATTGTGGCATCCAGATTAATAGAAACGTATTACAGGCCTACTCTAGTTTTTACCAAGAGTGGCGATAAGTTAGCCGCATCGGCGCGCTCCGTAAAAGGTTTTGATGTTTACAATGCCTTACAGGATTGTGCTGAATATATAGAACAGTTTGGGGGGCATAAATATGCAGCTGGGCTTACGCTCTTTAAAGAGCAGTACGAAGGTTTTAAAGAACAATTTGAAAAAGTAGTGGCAGCTACAATAACCCCAGAACAATTAAGCCCAGAAATACAGATTGATGCCAAAATAGAACTGCATCAAATATCTCCAAAATTAATGCGAATTATAAATCAATTTGCACCCTTTGGCCCGGGGAATATGATGCCTGTTTTTATGGCTGAAAATGTTCAAGATACGGGTTATGGAAAAACTGTTGGCCAAGAAAACAAACACTTAAAATTAACGCTTACTTCTAGCGGAGTCCAAAAGCCTATTGGTGCTATTGGTTTTAATTTAGGCGACAAATTAAGTCAGCTTAAAATGAAAAATCGTTTTGATATCGCTTTTAATCTTGATGAGAATGAGTGGAAAGGAAATATTAGCCTTCAGCTTAAACTAAAAGATTTAAAATAGCACTCTATGGCAACTAAAGTAGACCCTTATGCTGCATTACGCTATAAAGAATTCAATATTTTTTTAGCGGTTCGTTTTGCTATGGTTTTTGCTTGGTCTATGCAATTTATTGTTATTGAATGGCAAGTCTATACCTTAACTAAAGACCCTTTGTCTTTGGGTATTAT
>CAZLUS010000103.1:2432-3982 GCA_964562775.1 uncultured Flavobacteriaceae bacterium
TACCCAAATGCAGCAACCTGGAGCAGTTCTACATGGCAAATGTCATCAGTTATAGGTTCTGCTTTTGCAGGCTTTTCTATTGGTTGGATTGGAGTGCATTGGTCTATGAGTATTATTCTTGTATTCTCTCTTATAGCATTAGGGCTTCTTTTTAAAATTTCGAAAAAACCTATTTTAAACCCTAAAATAGGGGAACCTATACTACAAAGTTTAAAAGGCGGATTACAATTTGTTTTTAATAGCAAAGCGATTTTTGGTGCATTAAGTTTAGATATGATAGCTGTGCTTTTTGGAGGTGCTATAGCATTACTGCCTATCTATGCACAAGACATTTTACATGTTGGCTCTGAAGGTTTTGGGATATTACGAGCTGCCCCAGCAGTAGGAGCATCAATAACCATGCTGAGTGCCACGAGGTTTCCTCTATATAAAAATGCAGGACGCAAATTACTTTGGGCGGTATTTGCATTTGGACTTTGTATTCTCGTTTTTGGAGTATCAGAACTATTCTGGCTTTCTGTAATCGCCTTATTTTTAAGTGGTGCTGTTGATGGGGTAAGCATGATTATACGCCAAACCATACTACAATTAAAAACACCAGACAATATGCGTGGAAGAGTTGCATCTGTAAATTCTATTTTTGTTGGTTCTTCTAATGAATTAGGTGCTTTTGAAAGTGGTGTAGCGGCAAAACTATTAGGCACTGTTACTGCTGTTGTTTTTGGCGGATGCATGACCTTACTTACGGTAGGTGCAACAGCAGTAGTGTCGCCAACATTTAGACGCTTAGACTTATCTAAAGATGTGGAGGAACATCAAAAAGCATAAGCTTTTGAGCTTAAAAACTATGGGTTTAGTTTTTCTAATGATAGTTTTTCACCATCAAAAACAGCATAGGTGAAATAGTTAATCCAATCTCCAAGATTGGTATAAGTAGCTTTTTCATTAAGCTTAATTTCTAGAGGCAAATGCCTATGTCCGAATATAAAATGGTCATAATGTTGCGTTTCTAATTTACGTTTGCAATATTGTGCCAACCATTCGCTATCCTCTCCCAAGAATACAGCATCATCATCACCAGAAATCATTTTATTACTTACAGACAGGTATTGTGCTAAACGAACGCCTAAATCTGGGTGTAACCATCTAAATAACCATTTACTAATAGGGTTAACAAAAACTTTTTTCATGCGTTTGTACCCTTTATCTCCTGGCCCAAGCCCATCGCCATGGCCTATAAAAAAAGAAGTGTTATTTATGGTAATTTGTTGCGGTTTGTGATAAACAGGAATATTAAGCTCTTCTTCAAAATACCCATTCATCCAAAGGTCATGGTTGCCAACAAAATAAAAGATTTTAATGCCTGCATCAGATAATTCGGCAAGCTTACCAAGAGTACGGGTAAAACCTTTAGGCACTACTTTTTTATACTCGAACCAAAAATCGAAAAGGTCGCCCATTAAATAAATAGCCGCAGCATCTTTTTTAATGCTGTCTAACCATGCAACAAATTTCTTCTCTCTAGGCAGACTTTCTTTAGTAGTGGGTGC
>CAZLUS010000103.1:4082-8331 GCA_964562775.1 uncultured Flavobacteriaceae bacterium
GGTAAAACTAAATCGCTATTTAATATTGATAAGATATCCATTCTTAAATTATAGTATTGAACGTTTTATATGACGTTCAGTGGGTTTTAAACAAAAACGTAGAAGTGCCAAATTTATTGGCTATGGGTTTTAATATCATTAAGTAGGTAGAAAAAAGTGATGCTGAGCTTATTTTTTCTTAACAAAAAAGGCGACCACTGCTGCTGTAAAAACTCCAATACCTAAAGCGCTAAAAATAGCTTGAATTATATAGCTTTTAAGACTAAAGTAGGTTTCTGCACTTTGTAGGTTCATAGTACCAGCCTCAACATGATAATTAATAGCATTTTTAAAATAATTGGGTGTTATAAACTCATGTGTTATGTATTGCGATAGTGGCGCAAGTATGGCAACTACCACACTAATAATAATACCAGAAACAATACCTTGCGGCCATGTCATTTTACCGTCTAAATCTTTATTTCTTTTTTCTATAAGTGCAAAAACGAATATCGTAATGGCTATTAAGGCAAAAAAATTGGTGTAAATAGCATGTTTAGCTATATGCGTATCATGCCACCCAAGTGTTTTTTCTAAGACCATCCAAAGTAAGCCTGCAAAGGTGAAAATTAAGCCCCATTTAATTTCTGTAACGAATTTTTTCATGCTAACTATTTTTTAAATTTTGACAAAGCGGCTTTAGTAGCTTCAGACAAAGCCAATCTGCCCGATTGCTCTGCGCGTTCTATCAATAACGAAGACCAATGTGCTGTGCCTTCCCAAAGAGCTTTTTTCATAGCTTTTAAGGCTTCAGGATTATACGAGGCTAATTTATTGCTTAATACATCTAATTCTTTGTCTAAATCTTTTATGCTGTCAAAAACTTTAGAAAATAAGCCTTTTTCTTTGGCCCAATACGCGTTTTTCCACTCGGTTGGGTATAAAGCCATTTCGGATAGCCCTGCCTTACCTATTTTTCGTTCTACAGCTGGTGCAATAACAAGTGGTGCGATGCCTATTGAAATTTCTGAAAGTTTAATAGAAGCGGCTTCGGTAGCTAAAACATAATCGCAAGCGGCAGCCAAACCAACACCACCACCAACAGCTTTGCCCTGTATTCTTGCAATAATAGGTTTCTCACAAACACGCATAGCATTAATAACATTAGCAAAGCCACTAAAAAAGGCTCTGCCTTCTTCTAAGGTACTTATAGTTACTAATTCATCAAAAGAAGCCCCAGCACAAAAAGCACGTTCGCCTTCAGATTTTAAAATAAGTATAGAAACTTCAGGGTTGGCGTTTAGCTTTTTAAGCTCATCCGTTAATCGTTGTAATAGTTCTGAGCTAAATGAATTACTCGCAGGGTGTCCAAATTCTATAGTTGCTATTTTATTTTGAATGCTCGTGTAAAGACTTCCGTTAGGTCTATCAGTACCCATAATAATGCTATTAAAATTAGATCTTGAAAGTTACTAGTTTTGTAAGAGTGGGCGAAATTTTCTTCTAAACTTAAAAACAAGGGCTAGGCCTCTTATAAGCATCCAGACAACAAAAGCAATCCAAATAGCATAAAAGCCCCATCCTAAATACTTGCCTAAATAGAGTGTGGGTAAAAAACCTAAAAAAGTAGCTAAGAGTAGCACATTTCTAAGGTATTTCATTTCTCCCAAGCCTTTAAACAAACCATCAAAAACAAAGGCAAGTGTATTCATAGGTAGTCCCAGAATAACAATAAAAAATATGCCATAAAAAGTTTGCAATACTTCTATTTCATTAGAAAAAAGCCTCCCGAGGGGATGATAAAAAACAAACCCAAAGAGCATTAAAACGAAACTAACGATTATACCATAGCTTATTATTTTTTTGGCTAAAGCCCATAAGCCTTTATAGTCTTTTTCGCCTAATAATTTACCTCCCATACTATTGCCTGCTGCACCGTAACCATCTATAAAAAAGGCAGAAAATAGCCAAAGATTTATGGCAATGGTATGTGCTCCAATAAACCTATCGCCTAAAGCAGTAGCTTCTCTAACGGCAACAATTAGTGCCGTGTTTAATGCAAGTGTTCGCACAAAAAGATTAAGACTCATAAAAAGCAGTCTTTTTATTTCTTTATTTAGAGGGAATCGTAGCTTTAAACTAATGTCTGTCTTTACTTTAAGAAGAAAGAAAACGAGTACCGCCATTACCCCTTGGGAAATAAGACTTGCCCAGGCAGCACCTTCTAAATACATAGCAGGTATAAAACCATCAATACCATAGACCAACATAAAATCTAAACCAATATTTAAAACGGCGCCTATAATAGCAATCAGCATTGGGTAATAGGTGTTTTGTAATCCTCTAAAAATTCCGAAAACAGCAAAAGTGAAAAGCGTGAGTGGGAATCCCCACACGCGAATGGAATAGTAAGAAACACAGTATTCTAAAATTTTACCCGAAGCTTCAAAAAGCCTAAAA
The DNA here is from genome assembly GCA_964562775.1 of uncultured Flavobacteriaceae bacterium. Taxonomy (GTDB): domain Bacteria; phylum Bacteroidota; class Bacteroidia; order Flavobacteriales; family Flavobacteriaceae; genus Croceitalea. The sequence goes on from CAZLUS010000103.1 coordinate 6,522, forward strand.
ATATCTTCTACGATAAAAATAGTACCGCCTAGAATGATAAAGCTAAGCATGATATTCAAAAAAATAGCTTGAGCAGGCAAATCTTCAACTTCTTTAATTTTTCCAGCTCCTAGATATTGTGAGATAATAGCAGAAATGGCACTTCGTGTTTGCCCTAAAACCCATATCAACATCGATAAAAAAGAACCTACAATACCCGCAGCCGCTAGAGACTCCAATCCGTCTACCGGAATATTACCCACAATGGCCGTATCCGTAATAGACAAAATAGGCTCGGCAATACCAGAAACAGTCGCCGGAATGGCTAACTTATTAATACTTTTAAAAGAGACGGTAGTTCTAGTTGTCATTAGACTACAAAACTAATTCATAGCAATGAAAAGGGTGCGTACTTTGTTTTGGAAAATAAATATTTCCTAGTTTTTTATACCCACGTGTTTCGTAGAATTTTTGATTCCGTTTGTTTTGCGAAAAAGTATCTAATCGTATAGAAGTATACCTATTTTTACGAGCATAATTTTCTGCAAAGTCCATGAGCTTTTGGGCATAACCTCTCCTTTGAAAATTTGGATGTACTGCTAATCGATGAATGTAAATATTAGCTCCATTTTTGCTTAGCCATTGTATAGGAATATATTCCTTATCCATATACGTAGACACTACAATAACACCCACTAGAGTTTCTGCATCTTCTAAAACATACAACTCTTTACGTTGAATATCATTTAAAAAAGCCTCTTTAGAAGGGTATTCTTCATTCCATTGATAAATGCCTTTGCTTATCATAAAAGAAGCACAAGCTTTAGTGATTGATAGAATATCACTTATTTCGGATATCTTTGCATGACGTACAACCAAATGATTTTCAATTTAGTTGTAAATTTATAGTATAATCTTAATACACTATCCATGAATAATATATTGGTTCCTTTAGGTACTTCATCAGATGCTAACAAAACATTGAAGTACGCTGTTGATTTCGCTCTTGATTTTGGAGCAAACATTTATATTATGGATGTTTTTACTGTAACTTCAGGTACAGGAAACCTTGGGAATGTTCTGCAAAAAGTTGCAAAAAGTAGTAGAGATAATATTAAAGAGATTGTTGCTAAAATAGATACTAAGGGATTAGAGATAAAGATTGCAACATACAATGGTGATATTATAGACGGCCTATTAAAAATAAAAAAAGAACTCGCTATTGATTTAATAATCTTAGCTCCAAGGAGTAATGATATTAATGAGAAATATTATTTAGGGAACACTTCTGGTCGTATTATAAAACAAACAAATATTCCCACCTTAGTAGTACCTAAAGGAACTACATACAAGCCTATTAAAAATATTTTAACCGCTTTTAAATCTGGTATTTTAAAACGAAGCAAGATTTTATATCCTTTAGTAAGCATAAAGAAAAAGCATAAGGCAAATGTAAATTTGCTTTTGGTTAAGACTCCAGGATATTCAGAAGAAGACTTACAGATAAATACGGCACTTTTAGATATTAGCAAAAATCTAACTATTACAGAAAATGCTACCACCTATTTAGGAGTACTTGAGCACTTTCTAGCCAAGCATCCAGATATGCTGTGTGTTTTTAGAAAAAAACGAGGGTTTTTTAAGAAGCTATGGGAAAAAAGCACAGTACTAAGATCTGAATTTTTTGCACCTGTTCCTGTTTTAATATTGAGTGTAAAAAAATAGCAGACAGGTTAATTTTGAAAGAAAGTTTAAATAGGCTTCCTTTGTAAGCATTGGGGGATTAGCTCAGCTGGCTAGAGCGCTTGCCTGGCAGGCAAGAGGTCACCGG
>CAZLUS010000104.1:0-6860 GCA_964562775.1 uncultured Flavobacteriaceae bacterium
TCGCTTAGCTGTGCTTTAGCAATAAAGCTTGAAAAAAAGACAATAAAAATAAATACTAGTAACTTCTGATTTGGGGACTTCATAAGTATAAACTTTAATAAGCAAAGCAAAAATAGCTACTGCTTCATGCTACTAAAATTTATACTCGAGGAGTAGAAATATTTTACGATGAAGTGTTTATTTTAGTTGGTTTTATTCTTTTAGGATTGATTATCAATAATATAAAGTGTTTTATAATATAGATGAACGGCATTAAAAATGAATCAGGAAGTAGTATATTTTTAATTTACGAAATACAACATGTTTAATTATGTAAACAGATGGCTATTACGCTTTGTTAGCTCAATGGGATTTAATTTTCGTCGTGATAAAAAGAGAGTTTTTATTTAAACTTATTTCTTTATAACGGTTTATATACTAATGCTTTAATCTCTATTAATAAATTAGGATGCGGAAGCTGATGAACTGCAACAGTAGTTCTAGTAGGACCATTAGCATTAAAATATTCTCCATAAACCTGGTTGTATCCTTTAAAATCTTTCATATCTACCAAAAAAGTGGTGATGTCAACTACGTCTTCTAGGCTAGCATCCATAGTACTAATTAAAGAAGCGATATTTTCGATTACTGCTTTGGTCTGAAGTTTAATATCTAATTGCCATTTACCATTAGCTTCTAAAGTGGCACCTTCATGCGTATTATCCGGTCTACGACTACTTGTCCCAGAAACAAAAATATAATCCCCTACCCTCTTTATATGTGGATATAAACCTAAGGGTTGTGCTTTACCTGCTATTGTTTTACTCTCCATTTTTTAAGCGTTTTTATAGTTCATTTTGACTATCAACACAACTAGACTTGTATTGCTTTGATTTGCTTGTAAATAGTCTCTAACGGAATACTTTCCCAATTTGGTTTAGAACAAATTTCAAGTAGAAATTCATCTTGCTTACGACCTCTTAGCATAGCCTCCTCATAAGGTAAATTTTCTTGAAAAGTCACCAAGGAATATTTTGAATAATAGTCGGTATAGGTTTGCTCTAATTGCATTTCTATTTTTCGTTTTCTGATAAAAATTTCATCTTGAACTTTATCCTGCATTTCATAAAAATTGTCTACTGCTAAATCTGCAATAGCATCTGTATTATGCACTCTTTTATCTTGAAACAGCTTAAATATCTTTTCCCAATCACCTTCATGAGCTTCAACAGTTTCATCAAAAATGCGGACATCTTCTAAAGAAGCATTCATGCCTTGTCCATAAAAAGGAACTATTGCATGTGCGGCATCTCCCATTATTAGAGTCTTACCATAAGCCTGCCAAGGATAGCATTTTATAGTCCCTAACTTACCCACAGGGTTATCAAAATACTCTTTAGTAAAGTTTGGAAAATGTGCTAGGGAATCTGGGTAGTATTTTTTAAAGAAGGCTAACACTTTTTCTTCGGAATTTAAGGTGTTAAATCCGCCTTCGCCCTCATAGGGATGAAACATAGTTACAGTAAAACTACCGTCTAAATTAGGTAGAGCAATCATCATAAACTCACCTCTTGGCCATATATGCAGTGCGTCTTTATCAATACGATATCCTCCTCCTTCTGCTGGCGGAATCTCTAATTCTTTATAACCTGAACGTAGAAAGCTTTGAGAATAATTAAATAATAAATCTCCTGTTTTAGCCATCATACTTCTACGTACAATAGAGCCTGCACCATCGGTACCAAGAATAATTTCTGCTTCTTCTGTTTTTTTTACTCCGTCATTAGTTACAAAAGTAGCTCTTGCATTTTCAAGGTCTACGCTTACGCACTTCATATTAAAGTTAATCGTAACATTATCATACTCGTCAGCCTTATTTAATAAGGCTACATTTAAACCCGTTCTAGAGACTGAATTTATTTTTTCTCCTTCGCGACCACTATAACTAGACCGCCGTAATTCGCCATCAACGCTATGAATCATTCTAGCGTACATGCCTATACATTCTTTTAAAATTTCTTCTTTAAGACCTGCACTTTTAATTGCCTTTAAACCTCTATCTGATAAGGCTAAATTGATAGAACGTCCTCCCTCTAAACTGCTTTCTCTTAAATCTGGCAAACGTTCGTATACCTGCACTTGATACCCACGTTGCCCCATACGAATGGCTAAGAGTGACCCACATAATCCTGCACCTACTATAATTATTTTTCTGTCTTTTGACATAGTATATTTTTTTACAATTCGCTTTTCAAGATTTCTATAAAATTGAAAACGTCTTCATAGGAATTATAAAGTGGTGCTGGTGCAATACGAATAACATCTGGCTCTCTCCAATCAGCAATAACTCCTTTACTTGTAATGCCTTTAAATACCGTTTTACCCTCTTTATGTAAAATTCGTAACGAAAGCTGACAACCCCGTTCATAAGGGTTTTTTGGTGTGATTATTTCAATAGGATTTCCTTCTAATTGATTTACCAAATTTTCTAAATAGCCTGTCAATTTTTTTGATTTATTAACGAGTGCTTCCATGCCTACTTCTTCAAAAATATCTAAGGAAGCTTTTATGGCTGCTAAAGACAAAATAGGCGGATTACTCAGTTGCCAACCTTCAGCGCCGGGCATAGGATTAAAATCGTCTCTCATTCCAAAACGAGTTTCTTTATCATGACCCCACCAACCTGCAAATCTTGGTATATCAAACGCCTCTGCATGTCGTTCATGTATAAAGCAACCACCAACACTACCGGGACCGCTATTTAGATATTTATAGGTACACCAAGCAGCAAAATCGACATTAGAATCGTGCAAAGCCAACTTTAAATTACCCGCACCATGTGCTAAATCAACACCTACCATACATCCCTTAGCGTGACCTAAAGCCGCCAATCTTTTTAGGTCAAAAACTTGACCTGTGTAATAATTAGGGCAACCTATCAATATTAAAGCAATTTCATCACCTTTATTTTCAATGGTAGCTTCTATATCCTCATTCCTAAGTAAATCTTCTCCTTTTCTTGGTCTTAATTCTACCAGTCCGTTTTCATAGCCGTGAAATTTTATTTGAGATTCTACTGCATAACGGTCTGAAGGAAAAGCATCTGATTCTATCAAAATCTTATAGCGTTCTTTTGTAGGCCTATAGAAGGATGCCATAAGCAAATGCAGGTTTACACTAAGTGTGTTCATCACTACAACTTCAATAGGTTTAGCGCCTACTACTTTCGCCATTTTATCCGTTAAAAACTCATGATAAGGCAACCATGGATTTTTCGCATTTAAATGCCCTTCTACTCCGTACTTTTTCCAGTCTTCTAGTTCTTGTTCAATATAGCTTTTGGTTTGCTTAGGTTGAAGCCCTAGCGAATTACCACATAGATATACATGGGGTTCTCCATTTTCTTGTTTAGGGATATAAAAATTTTCTCTGTACGCTTTTAAAGGGTCTTCTATATCTAATTTTTGAGCATAAGCCAAAGAAGTATCTATGATAGCCATCCTATTTTATTTTTTAATTCTGTCATAAAATTGTTTCACGTCACTTCCATACAGCCATCTAGCCACATTGTTATCCCATATTTCATCATATTGTTTTTTGTTGATGATTTCTTCTTCAACAGCTAAGTCTAATAATTTACCGGGATAGGATGATTGCTTTTCACTTTCCATTTCGCCTAAGGGATAGGGGTCATCTAAACCAAGAATAATCTGATCCGTTCCATTTTGACGACGTACCATAAGCTCTAAAGAAATGGTATCGTGTACCAAAGTATCAAAGAAAATATTTGGATGACCTAGTGCTTTTCGGGGTCTAGTTTGGCCTTCAAAAAGGTCTGGCCTACCATCAAAACCTTGTGTTCTACGCCCTATATTTAAATGATTTAATTGTCCGCCGTGTGCAAAACACACGCGTATATTCGGATACTTCTCATATAAACCATCTAGGGTATAAAAATGATAGGCATCTGCACATTGAGCTATCATCCAAACCAAATGAAAACGCCATGATTTATTCTGTAGTTTGATGAATTTTTCACCGTCATAAGGATGAATTTCAATAGCCAACCCGTATTTATTAGCAAGTTCAAAAATGGGAGCTGTTTCTTTATCAAAAATACCTCTCCAAGTACCAATTGAATCCATATAATGCGTTGGTAGGCAAAGTACTTGCAATCCTAGTTCCTCAACACAACGTTCAATTTCCCAACATGCGCCTTCAATAAAGCCTGCATGCACTACAAAACCACAAGTAAATTTAGTTGGATGATCATGTTGCACTTTTGCATTGAAATCATTTTGAAATCGCAATGCATATTTCATATCATGAATACGTAAACCGTTCCCATACAATTGTGAAAGGTTTAATACTACGGCATGGTCAATCTTATTATAATCCATCCATTCTAATTTTTCATTTAAGAAAAAACTAGAGTCGGTAACTGGTCGTTTCCAATCTTTTTGAAGCATGTGTTTTCTGTCTTCATCTATCCAAAAAATTTCTTTTTCTTTTAGATACGCAGGTATTTGCTCTGGATAGGGAAGCAAATGTGAATGACCGTTAATTCTCATAGTATGGCTGTTAAAAAGGTTAGTAGTACTTAAATCTATTTTTAAGATGGAGATTCCATTACTGTATTACACTTATCACAGGTTTTAAGTCCTTCATCAGAGTAAAACTTATCAAAAATTATAGGCATATCGACTTCTATATTATCAAGAACAAAAGGCTCTCTATAGAGTTCATTATGGCAGTTTTCACAAAACCACGCTAGTCCGTCTTCCATACCATCTTCACGTTTTTGCTCAATTACTAGCCCAACTGTATTTGCACCTCGTTGTGGCGAATGTGGAATATTTGGTGGCAGATAATAAATTTCTCCTTCACGTATGTGCACATCTTCAACAGCACCGTTATGTATTATTTTTAAAACAATATCACCTTCAACTTGATAAAAGAATTCTGGTGTTTTATTTAAATGATAGTCCTTACGAGCATTAGGACCACCTACCACCATTACAATATAATCTTCATTATAAATTGCTTTATTACCAACAGGTGGTTTTAAAAATTGACGGTTATCATCAATCCATTTTTTAAAATTAATTGGGCTAAATGTTTTAGACATAATTGATTTTTTTAAATGTTATATTTTATCTTAATGTGCGATACATACGTTTTTTGTTTCTGTAAAAAACTTTAGTGCTTCAAAACCGCCTTCACGACCAACACCTGAGTTTTTCATTCCGCCAAAAGGCGTTCTTAAATCTCTTAAAAGCCATGTGTTTACCCAAACAATTCCGGCTTCAATAGCATTTGCCATGCGATGTGCTCTGCTTAAATTTTCTGTCCATAGCGTTGCTGATAAACCATAGTCACTATCATTTGCCATTTTAAGCACTTCTGCTTCGGTTTCAAAAGGGATTAAGCTTACCACAGGTCCAAAAATTTCTTCTTGATTTGTTCTACAAGTATGTGGCAAGCCTTCTATTATCGTTGGCTCAATATACCATCCGTTTTCATATCCTTTAGGTTGTATTGCTTTTCCTCCTGATAGTATTTTTCCACCTTCTTCTTTTGCTAAATTTATATAGGATACAATTTTATCAAAGTGTGGTTTAGATACTACAGCACCTATATTGGTATCGACATCTAAAGGATTGCCAACTTTTAATTTTGAGGTTTTTTCAATAAAATCTGCCTTGAACTTTTCATAGATGCTTTTTTCTATAAAAATTTTTGAACCGCAAAGACATATTTGCCCCTGGTTTGCAAATGAAGACCGTATGGTGGTCTTAAGCATTTTATCATAATCGCAATCGGCAAAAATGATATTGGGATTCTTTCCTCCCATTTCTAAGGAGTACTTTTTAAAACTAGGGGCTGCTTTCATAGCAATTTCTGCTCCTACTTTTGTACTCCCAGTAAATGAAATTGCTTTTACTTTTTTATGAGCACTTAAAACTGCTCCCGTATTTTGACCCTGCCCATGAACAATATTTAAAACACCTTTGGGTAATCCAGCTTTAATACAAATTTTTGAAAATAAATAAGCCGTCATCGGTGTTACCTCCGATGGTTTAGCAACTACAGTATTACCAGCAGCAAGGGCTGGAGCTATTTTCCAAGTAAATAAATACAGTGGTAAATTCCATGGTGATATACAAGCCACAACACCCAAAGGTTTTCTTAAGGTATAATTAATTGCTGTGCCGTTCATCTCATGAGCCTCAGAAGCAAATTGCATGATAGCAGTGGCAAAAAATCGCATATTACTTGCTGCTCTAGGAATATCTACAGATTTTGCTAACCACAATGGTTTTCCATTATCAATTGATTCTGCTAAGGCCAATGCATCCAAATTAGCTTCAATAGCCATAGAAATTTTCATTAAATAGTCATGCCTTTCTTCTATAGTAGTAGCTGACCATGAAGTAAATGCCTTCTCCGCTGCCAAAATCGCCAAATTAGTATCTACCTCATTAGAATCGGGTGCAACGGCATATACTTCTCCTTTTGCAGGGTTGTATACCTCTAAGTATTTACCTGTGCTAGATTGCTGAAGTTTGCCGTCTATATAATTTTCTATTTTTTCCATGGATAAGCTACTTTAATAAGCGTATTTATCTTGTATTTAATTTAAAATCTCCGATGTTTTTCTGAATTTCATCAGCTCCTATTTTTAAGATTTTTACATAATTTTTTAACTGATTCACTTTAAACCTATTTGCTGGACCCGAAGCACTTAAACTAGCTACAATTTGGTTTCTTTGATTAAAGATAGGAACTCCCACACATATTAAACCTATTTCATACTCTTCATAATCAACAGCAAAGCCTTGTTTTTTTATTTTAAAAAGTTCTTGTTCTAATTTTTTATG
>CAZLUS010000104.1:6960-8207 GCA_964562775.1 uncultured Flavobacteriaceae bacterium
AGTTCAGTGATTGTCCATTCTGGCTGGTGTACTGTAAAATACTCTAAAATAGCAAAGGTTTTATCAACCGAGCTTTTAAGTGATTTTAGTACAGCCATAACTAATTATTCTGAGAATAAATTTAATTACTATTTCATTATATGAAATATAATTTTGTTATGTGAAATTTACAATTAATATATTAAATACAGAAATTTATCATTTTAAGGTATAATTAATCTTCTATAAAGAATAACAAAAGATTGTTTAGTTGCGTATTAAAAGTAAGTTCACAATGCTTTAATACTCACTAAACAGTGATTCATCTAAATGATAGCGCTTATAAATGATTTCTTAAATCTAGACTACTATGATTTTCAATCGAATTAAAGTTTTTATCACTTACAAGAGCAATAAAAAGCCATACATAAACAATATGGTCCATAAAATTGTTCGAGTCCAGTTTTTTTGCACTAAGGATACTAACATTGATTTACTTATCCTTCCTTTAGAAATGTTGTTGTGTATAGGAACAAATTTAAAAAAAGTAAGAGCCCAAATTATACTTATAAATAATACACTAATAACATTGTAATATGTAATTTCTATACTTATCTGGTATATTGAAATTCCTAATTGCAATAGCATTAAAGGCCCAACAATATATCCTATTAAAGGCGTATACTTTCTGTGCCATTTTATCAGATTTGTAGTTGTATAGTGTAAAAAGCTAGGATATACTATAAGTTGAATCATCCAAATAAGAACTACTAAACCAAAATCAATACCTAATCTTAGTACTGCAATAGACATTATAAATAGATTGTATTATTAATCAAATATTTCTAAAAATAATCATATGACTACAAAAAATGTAAAAAACCCGTAAATAGTAAACTTGAATTTATAGTAATATTGGATTTGGACAATCCTTTTACATCGCATTTGTTGCAAATTAAAGCGCTGCTTTAATTTATTCTAAAACTCAAAAGGATTTGGATAATCCTAATAAACCCTCATTGCAAATAAAGCTTCGCTTTATTTAAATAAAAAAGCTCTAATTTTCTTAAGAAAGTTAATTTGAATATAGTAAGATTGGATTTGGATAATCCTTTTACATCACATTTGTTGCAAATGAAAAAGTGAAGCTACCGCTTCAACTATTTTTTATTTCCATTCACTTAACTGAATAGCTTCAGTACGCTTCTGGAAATAAAAAAAGTGATTTGCATTGCAAATCACTTTTTCGCTTGTCGGGATGACAGGAT
>CAZLUS010000105.1:0-8127 GCA_964562775.1 uncultured Flavobacteriaceae bacterium
CTCTAATTGAAATACCTCCTTCATTTTGTAAACAACTACCAAATACTCGAACTCCTGCAAATTTGTTTTGTAATAAATCTAAAATACATGTGTGTATATGTAGAATTTTATCTTTAGTTACAACAGTAGTATTAGTTGCTATACGACGCGTATCCGTATAACCAAAAGCGGTCTTTATAATATTTTTATTAATGTAGTAATCTTCTTCTAAATCTTTTTGCGACAGTCTTCTACTAGCTTTTACTGTTACCTCATTGAGTTCAGTAATTTTAGGAACTAAAATAGGATTAAGAATACGTGTAACATCTTCTATTTTAATTTTTACTGTATTTAATCCTACATAGGAATAAATGACATAATCACCTTTTTCTACGTTTATTTGATATTTCCCGTCTTTATCTGAAGTAGTCATAGTATTTTCACCATCTACTTTGATTTTTACATTTTCAATGGGATTTTTTCCGTCTGTTATTGTACCAAACAATAAACGTTCCTCCTGACCATAGGAAAACAGGTGAAACAAAAGCAAGCTTAAGAAGAGTATCTTTTTCATAATGCAACTATTTAAAAATCAATTATTAATGCCCTTTAAAATAAGAAATAAATGTATTGGATATATTTTTTTAACTTAAATTAACAGTTTTATACTGACATTCTAGTTGTTAAATTAATCACTCTAAATGAGTTTGTATACGTGGTATTAACAAAAGTTTTGTCTGCCTTCCATTTACATACCTAAAGCCATTTTCTCCATAAAAACCAGCTTCTTCTAGCATTATTCTAATGTCTCTTTTCCATTCTGGAATAGTGATGGTAGTATTTAACTCTATGGCATAAACTGTATTAGGGTTTAAAGGATAGTTTTCACCATCATCTTTTTTAACTCCTCCTTGGCTATCCCACATGCCTATAGTTGTGCCAGCAGAATGTCCATAAAGTCCTAATGGATGGGTGTAAATTGCTGGTCTAAGGCCAACTGCTTTAGCATCTGCAAGTGACTTTGCTAAAATTTCATTACCCGTTCTTCCTGTAATCATGTTTTGGGTAAGAAAATCTTGCACCCGATTCCCATCTTTTAAACCATTTATTAAAAAATCAGGGGCCTTTTTTTCTTCGGGTTTTAAAACATAAGCTAATTCTTGGCAATCAGTGTTTAAACGCAAATACGTTATCCCAAAATCACAGTGTAATAAATCTCCTGGGATAATAGTTAGATTATCTGGTCTTCCCGAAAAAGAATACAAATGACTTACCAACTCATCATTAGTCCGTTGTACATCTATAGTTGGATGAAACCAAGTTTCTAAACCTAAATCTGTTACTTTTTGTCTCATCCACCATTCTACCTCGGTAGTGGTGGTTACTCCGGGTGTTATTACTTTTTCGGAAAAAGCTTCAGCAATAATATCATGAGTAATAGTTACTAGCTGATTATAAATAAGCATCTCACGTTCGGTTCTTGTTTCTATCCAACCTACAGCCAATTGTTCTGCAGACATCACTTTACTTTTATGCTTTTTAGGGAGATTAGCCATAAACTCATCGTAATCGGTTTTATCTAAGCCGTCTGCTATATTGTGGTCTTTAGAAAAATTTAAACCAATTGTATTGGGGTTTCGCTCTTCTATAAGTTCTATTAAGCGTTTCCATTGGTTAGGTTCTTTTTCTTTATCCCATGCAGATACAATGCTCTTTCCTACATTATACCTTGCTACTGCTAGTTTTTCTATGGTGTTTTTCTTTTTATCACGATAAAATACTAAGATGGTTCTTCTACGTGCGTTTAACCATGTAGCAGGTAGCATTGTTTTTAAAACAGGGTCTTCATTGTATTCTCTAGAAATTAAAATCCACATATCTATTCCTGTCTTATCCATAAGATTAGGTAATAGATTATCAAAACGGTCTTCTAGAATTTCATCTACTACCTTTGCGCGTTCACTTTCGGGTAGTATTTGCTGAGAGATTATTACAAAAGGAATACAAAAAAATAAGAGACTTAGTATATTTTTCATTTTTAATTATTTCTGACTGAAAAATACAAAATTGTTGGTTTGGTTTCAAGAAAATGACTTTGTAGTACTTCTCGCGTATTTAAATCTCGATTATCGTATAAACAAAAAAGCGCCCGAAGGCGCTTTTTATAATTCTGAATCAATTGTTTTTACAAGTCGTATAAATTCGGCTCGATAACCATGCCTATCATTTCCTCTTCCGACTTCAGCTAATGCTATAATTTTATTCTTTTTTGCATTATTTGTAAAGGCTGATTTTCGCAATTGCATACCAAAAAGAGCTACGGAGGAGGCGAAAATGAAATCTGTAGACATTTCTTGTTCTTTATCTGCTAACACATGCGTCATCTCAATACTCTCAAATTCACCAGGCTTTTTGTATCTAAATTTTACAGTTAAAAGCTCATCATTATAGGCACTTACATCTTTTGTCTTTGTATATTTTAAATCTGCAGTATCTTTTAAAAATTCACTATCAACTCCTCTAGGAATTACTTCATAGAGCGCTGTAACGGTATGTCCACTCCCTAATTCGCCAGCATCTTTGGTGTCATCCACAAAATCTTCATCAGCTAATAATCTGTTCTCATAACCAATCAAACGATATGCCTTGACTTTAGTAGGATTAAATTCCACTTGAATCTTAACATCTTTAGCTATTGTATATAAGGTGCCTCCAAATTCTTTGCCAAAAACTTTTTGTGCCTCTTGCATGGTGTCAATATAAGCGTGATTACCATTGCCCTTATCAGCCAAAATTTCTAGTTTCGAATCTTTATAATTTCCCATTCCAAAACCTAAAACTGACAGAAAAACACCTGATTCTCTTTTCTCTTCAATCAGTTTTTCCATAGCCTTATCACTCGACGCTCCAACATTGAAATCGCCATCAGTAGCTAGTATTACTCTATTGTTACCTTTTTTCTTAAAATTCTTCTCGGCAATTTTATAAGCCAATTTTATACCTTGACCTCCAGCCGTTGAGCCACCAGAACTTAGATTATCAAGTGCATTTAAAATTTTCTCTTTATTATCGCCGTTAGTTGGCTCTAAAACAACACCTGCAGCTCCCGCATATACTACAATAGAAACTTTATCTTTTTCGCGAAGTTGGTTAACCAATAATTTAAACGCCGATTTTAACAATGGAAGTTTGTTTTGAGACCCCATAGAACCAGATACATCGATAAGAAAGGTTAGATTAGAAGCTGGCAACTCCTCGTTCTTATATTCCTTGCCTTGCAAGCCAATTCTAACCAATTTAGTATCCGTATTCCAAGGTGTTTTTGCCACTTCTGTATTAATAGAAAATGGATGTTTATCTGTAGGTTGCGGATACTGATAATCAAAGTAGTTAACCATTTCCTCAATTTTAACGGCATCAACAGGTACTGATTGACCATTATTTAATAACCTTCGAATGTTGCTATAAGAGGCTTTATCAACATCTATTGAAAATGTGGAAAGGGGACTTAATTCAACTTTCTCAAACTTGTTTTCAGTAATTTGAGCGTAGTTTTCATCATTTTCTATTTGATAATTACCCTTTTTAGTTCTAATTACGACGCAACCATGACTTGCGCTAGCACCATACAATAGTTGTGCTTTTTTATTTTTATAGATTTTAATTTTATCAATATCATTTGGATTAAGTTTAGCGACAACGGCATTATTACTTTTAAGTATAGGCACACCATCAATTATATATAACGGCTCATTACTTCCATTAATTGAAGTTTGACCTCTGATAACAACATTAGGTGCAGTACCAGCTACTCCTGACGCAGAAGAAATTTGTAGTCCTGCTACTTTTCCAGACAGTTGTCTGGCTATATCTGCATGACGGGCTTTTCTTTTGTTTTGTCTTGTTAGATTTGAAGAACCCACTGAACTTACAGCATATCCAAGTGACTTTCTCTCTCTTTTTATACCTAATGCGGTTACAACCACCTCTTCTAATTGTTGAGAATCTTCTCTCATTAATATATTAATTGTGGTTGCATCTTTAATTTCAACCTCTTCAATAACAAAGCCTATATATGAGAATACTAAGATGTTACCTTTTGAAGCGTTTATCGTGTAATACCCATCAAAGTCGGTCTGCGTACCATTAGTAGTCCCTTTGACAATAACAGTAGCTCCAGGTAATGGTCCAGATTGGTCAGTTACCTGTCCTGTAATTTTTAATTCTTGGGCTAATAGTGTTCCTGAGAACAGTACTGCTAATACTAGTGTAATTGTATTTTTCATAATTATGGTTTTTAGTTATTTGGTATACCATTTCTAAAATAGTTGGTCGCTGCCACGGAAGGGGCTACTTTAATAGATTCTATATCATTAGGGTTTAGGGTATTTAAAATAGACGCATCATACCTAATGCCATCTACGATTACGATAGTCTCATCATCTCCTCTTAACGTAAAGGTTGGATTTGTAGCAAGATTATTTCTATTGCCGACTCGTAAAGAAGGGACTTTGGCTTCTAAAGCATTGTAAATATCCTGTTGAAGTGTCCAATTGTTGTTTTTAATAGTATACACTTTAAAGGGATAAACCTTGGTTTTGCATTCAACAATATTGCCTTTTTGAGTTGTAATTAGAACGACCCCGTATGCAGCTCCAGACCCATAACACATGAATGCATCCTTGTCCTTTAAAACATCAATAGAAATAATGTCTTCTGGTGAGATGTTGGCAAAAGCGGCTTTATCTATAGGCACACCATCTAAAACATATAATGGTCCTTTATCGTAAGATAGACTGGTTCCACAGCGAATTACAACTGGTGAACTTGTTTCTTCTATATTCTTGTCCTGAGCATAACAACCTAAGCCGATTGCTAATACTAATAAAAAGGTAAATGTGTTTTTCATGTTGATATCTGTTTATTGTTTTAAACAAACCTACATGCATACTTATAAAATAAAAATCGATAATTAGGGAAGTCCTCTTTTTAATGAGTGAAACTACTCTTTGAGCAATGCTACTGTTTTTGAGCGATGCAACTTTCCATTTTTTGTTTCTGCAAATTTGGGTAAGAAATAAATTGCTTTGGGGATTTCAAATTTTGAAAGTTTTGCCTTCATTTTTATTTTTTCTAATAATAGAGGCTCTTCCTCGCCTTCAACTAGAAGCACTAATTTTTCTCCGAAGCTATCATCGGGAAGGCCTATAACAAAAAAACGTTGCTGTATGAACCGATTAAGCTTAAGAGCTATCTGTTCTGGAATAAGTTTTACACCCCCTGAGTTAATAACATTATCATAACGTCCTAACCACTTAAACTCATTGTCAGATATTAAATCTACAATATCATTAGTAATTACTTTCTCCCTTGAAATTAGAGGAGCATCTATAACCAAACAAGCTCTATCATCCTTTTTAAGAGCTACTTTGGGTAGTGTTTTAAAATTTGCATCTCCAAGTTTTCTAACTGCAATATGAGAAATGGTTTCCGTCATTCCATACGTCTCAAATATTGAGGTTTTTAATTCTTTTAATTTATTTTCCAATTCCGTATTAATAGCTGCTCCCCCAATGATGAGTTTATCTATTGCCTCTAATTTTTCAATAGAGTTTGTAGCCTGTAGTGGTACCATAGCTGCAAAATCATAGCTTTTGTCATTATTATCTAATGGGCTTGAAGATGGTGCAACATAATCCAATCCTAAACCTAAAACCATGGCACGTACTAACATCATTTTACCAGCTATAAAATGACAAGGCAAACATAAAAGTGCTGTATCTCCTTCCTTTAATTTAAAAAAAGTCCCGGTTGCTATAGCAGAATTTAGCATCTGCTCTTTTTTTAGGTGTATTTTTTTGGGGTTCCCTGTAGAACCAGAAGTAGAAACAATAATAGATTCTGAAGAATTTAACCACTCTAAAAGAAACTCCCCAATAGCCTGTTTATAGGGCGCATCATCTTTTAGTAGACCATTAGCAACTTCCTTAAGTGCTTTATTAGAATACGACTTACCATTAAGTTTAAATCTCGGATGGATTTTCATTTTCTAAAGCTAAAAATTCTTCTTTCGCCATCACACTACCAAAAAGCTTTTCTTTCCAATTAGTCCAATTATATTTTTTAGAAAAGATAAAAAGTAGTATCGGGAAAACTACAAATACAGGCACTAATATATCCCATCCCAAGATTGGATTAGAAATATCTTTGTATACAGAATCAGTAGTAAAAGCTGTCCATTCTGCTGTTACTAATAATGCAGCAGTAAGATTATTTGCTGCATGAAAACCTAGCGCTAATTCTAATCCTTCGTCCATAAGAGTCATAATACCTAATAATAACCCTGTGCCTATATAAAAAACCATAATGCCATAGCCTAGTTTTTGCACCTCTGGATTAAGTATATGTAATAAACCAAACAATAAGGACGTAATTAATAATGGCATCCATTTATTCTTAGCAACTATTCCAATACCCTGCATTAGATAACCTCGCATAAAATACTCTTCCATACTAGTTTGTATAGGTATCATTATTACGCCAATAAGTGCTAGGATAATAAATTTTTCAAAATTAAAATTTAAAATATAATCATCCGGATATGAATAAATATCAATGAAAATAAATGCTGCCGAAACTATAGCCCAAAGAAAAAACGAAAACAATATTCGTTTCCAATCTACTGTTTTTCTAGAAGTAGTTAAAGAATTAAATGTTTGTTTATGAACATACTTAACAAAAACATAGAGAAATAATAATCCAAAAACAAAGGTTAATAACATTAGAAAAAGAAAAGTATTAGTTCCTAATGCTTTGGCCATTCCGTTGGGTGTAGTTGCAATCGAGCCGATACCATTTTTAATTACCAATGCACTCATTAAAGGTATTGCTCCAATAAGTTGCCAACCAAAAAAAACTGCGACAACACCTAATACATATCGCCAACCTTCATGTAATCCTTTATATGCCTGCTCTATATACATAGTTCTTCTATTAAATCAATCTGCCAAGATAAATCATTTTTGTAATATAGTTTTCCTGCTTTTACTTTTAGTGGGCTATCAAAATTATTAGTAAACAAACTCCCCGTTCCTAGGCCTTGCGGCATATCATTCTTTAGCGTATAAGTCCACTGTGCAATGGCATTTAAGCCAATATTGCTTTCTAAAGCGCTTGTTACCCACCATTTTATATTTAGGGCTTCGGCTAGTTTTATCCATTCTAGTGAACCTTTAAAACCTCCAATTAAACTTGGCTTTAAAATAATATATTGAGGCTTTATTGTTTCTAATAACGCTTTCTTTTGAGCTGTTGAAAAAATACCTATTAGCTCTTCATCTAAAGCTATAGGCAAGGGAGTATTAGCACATAAACCAGCCATACCGGACCAATTACCTTGTTTAATTGGTTGTTCTATAGAGTGTAAATCAAACTCTGATAATTGTTCTAGTTTTTGTAATGCATTAATCGTAGTAAAAGCGCCATTAGCATCAACCCTAAGTTCTATTTCTTCTTTAGAATATTTACTTCTAATAGCTGCTAATAAAGAACATTCGGCATTAAAGTCTATCGCACCGATTTTCATCTTTATACAATTAAATCCCGCTGCTAACTTTTCTTCTATTTGTGCTAGCATAAAATCTTTACTACCCATCCAAACAAGACCATTTATTGGTATACCCCTGTTTTTTAGTGTAAAATGACTCGGAAATAATTCGAAATTAGTAGTAGAAGCTAAAGATAAAAATGCCTGTTCTAAGCCAAATTGAATGGATGGAAATTCGGTTAACTGTAATATTAATTCATTAAGACCTTTACTAATATTTTTGCAGACCCAATTTAGTTTGTCTTCATACGCTGGCATATCGTCACAACTAAGTCCCCTTAATAAACCGCATTCTCCAATGCCTACGCTATCATCATCTTTAAGTATAATAAACCAAGTTTCCTTTGAAGTTAGAACGCCTCTAGATGTGCCACTTGGTCTTTTAAATATAAGTTCGTGCCTTTTGTATAATGCTTTCATTTACATTCAAAATTAAGCATTTTTTGCAGCTAAATATATACTTATCTTAGAATTGATGGTAAAGAAAGTAAGGTGAAAAAGTTTATTTAAAATTAAACCAAAAACGAACTCCCTCTCCTGAC
>CAZLUS010000106.1:0-8081 GCA_964562775.1 uncultured Flavobacteriaceae bacterium
CCTACACGACCAGCTCCTGTAGAATCCCCCAGGGTGGGAACGCAGCAAGGGTATATGGTTGTAGCGGTGCGATGTAGGTAGCTTGCCTTTTTTTGTGCCTTAAAATCTGCAAAAGGCATATAGTTTTTTCTATTTTTGAATCATGAATAAAAAAGTAGTTTTAATTACTGGAGGCTCTTCTGGCATTGGAAAATCTATCGGTATCTATCTTACAGAGAAAGGCTTTACCGTGTATGGAACTACTCGTAATCTTAAAAAATATTCAGATTTCAATCATTTTATACTTTTAGAATTAGATGTTACCCTTAAAGAGACAATTACTACAGCAGTTACGAGTCTCATAAAAAAAGAAGGACAATTAGATATTTTAATTAATAATGCAGGTGTGGGTATAACAGGACCCATTGAAGAAACACCAGTAGAAGAGATAAACAAGGCTTTTGACACTAATTTTAATGGTCCTATTAGAATGATGCAAGTTGTTTTACCACAAATGCGAAAACAAAAGAAGGGCTTGGTAATAAATATTAGTTCCATTGCCGGAGGTATGGGTTTGCCATATAGAGGTGTTTATTCTGCCACAAAAGGAGCTTTAAGTATTGCTACAGAGGCTTTGCGAATGGAAACTAAAGATTTTGGTATACAAATAACAGATTTGGCACCAGGCGATTTTGCTACCAATATTGCAGCAGGACGTTACCATTCTCCAAACGAGACATCAGCATATCCAGCGTATAGCAATGTTTTAAAAATGATTAATGATGATGTTGATGCAGCTCAAAACCCTATTGAAGTGGCAAAAAAGGTATATGCTATAATTACGAATAGCAATCCAAAAGTTCATTATAAAGTGGGAACATTTATGCAAAAATTTTCACTCACCTTAAAAAGAATACTACCAGATACCTTATATGAAAAACTACTCTTAAACCATTATAAATTGTAGTTTTACAAAAATTAGAAACTTAAATAATTAAAA
The DNA here is from genome assembly GCA_964562775.1 of uncultured Flavobacteriaceae bacterium. Lineage (GTDB taxonomy): Bacteria > Bacteroidota > Bacteroidia > Flavobacteriales > Flavobacteriaceae > Croceitalea. The sequence goes on from CAZLUS010000106.1 coordinate 980, forward strand.
ATGAAATTTTTTATTGACACTGCAAACCTTCAGCAAATAAAAGAAGCTCAAGAATTAGGGGTTTTAGACGGAGTTACAACAAATCCTTCTTTAATGGCTAAAGAGGGCATTACAGGTAAAGATAATATCCTTAAACATTATGTAGATATCTGTACTATAGTAGAAGGAGATGTTTCTGCAGAAGTAGTTTCTACAGATTTTGAAGGTATGGTTAAAGAAGGAGAAGCTTTAGCAAAACTTCATAAGCAAATTGTGGTAAAAATACCTATGATAAAAGAAGGTGTAAAAGCTTTAAAATATTTTTCTGATAAGGGAATACGAACTAATTGCACCCTGGTTTTTTCTGCTGGTCAAGCGTTATTGGCTGCTAAAGCTGGTGCTACTTATGTATCTCCATTTTTAGGGAGGTTAGACGATATTTCTACAGACGGTTTAAACCTTATTGCTGAGATTCGTCTTATTTATGATAATTATAATTTTGCTACAGAAATACTAGCAGCATCTATACGGCATACCATGCATGTTATTGACTGTGCTAAATTAGGTGCAGATGTAATGACAGGTCCTTTATCTTCTATAGAAGGCTTGCTTAAACACCCACTTACAGATATTGGTTTAGAGAAATTTTTAGCGGATTACAGAAAAGGAAATTCGTAAGTAAGACTTTTTCACAAAAAAACAAAAATAAAGGCCTTAAGCTATTTAAGCATTAAGGCTTTTTTATGCTTATGTTTTTTGTGGCCTTTTTTATCAAAAATGTTAGAGAAAGCATCAACAATTAGCGTATCGTTTGTGATGACACTTTTGCTAAGGTTGTCTATAATAAGTGTTTCTTGTATTTCATCAAAATTAGCACTTCTATATTGATATTTGTTGTCTATAGCATGTTCGTCTATCATGGACACCCATTTTTCTTTAGGGGTTCTTAGGTTAATACCAACAAATTGCTGTTTACTATTTTCGAGCTTTAGTTTTTCTACCTGTCTAAGAAGGTTTCTTAAATGCCTTTTTTGATTTCCAGTCCAAAAATAGAATACGGTTTGTTTGCTTTTAGAAATTTCTCTTATGTTAACGGTATCTCCATGGGTATTTTGCACTAGTAGTCTAGGAATTGTACGATTGGGTTGTAATGCTTTAATGTTTTTATACAAACCATCAATTTCATTAACATGAACCTTATTCATAGAAAGGTTATGGAATGATGAAATAAATTTATCTGATTCTGTATCGGCTTCATGAACTTTTAATAGATAGTCCATAGCCACGTTTCTAAATAGATTATTACGTAAACCTTCTTCCTTAACCAAACTATCTATTAATTGCAATTTGTGCTTATTTAAATGCAAATGATCTTTAGAAGATAGCAATTTTTCCATTCCGCAATTTTGAGCACAGGTCATGTAAGATAGATTGCCAAAACGATTGTTAACATAGTTATAGTAGGGTCTAAAAAAAGTAAGCTCCTTATCATTAAGTTCTAAATTTTTGCGATAGCTGTAAAAACTAGCATCTAGCTTATGTATGGTTTCGTCTCCCGACATTTTCTTGTGAATAAAAGGATATTTTTCTTTGTAGACGTAGGTATTGTAGTCTATAGAGGCCTTAGCCATTTTTAGCGCTCTTGTAGAAATGTTATCTGGACCACCTAAAGATCTTAATTCATTTAGTTTTAGATTTCTTAATGAATCTATTTTACGGCTAAAAGCATCAGGTTTTAAATTGTAGTAATCGTAAATTAACTGTTCTTCATCTTCATAATTTAAGAACATCTCGAGCAGAAAGTTATTTACTTCTTCATTAGAACCAGAAAATACAAGTGATTCATCAAAAGCAACAGTGTTTAATCGTATAATTAAACTATCTCCTTTTTCAAGGTATATATATTGTAACTCAGGCTCATGTTTAAAGTGATGTAAGCCTTCTTCTATGTTTTTAAGCGAAAAAGAAAATCTATTATCTTCATTTAATTTGGCAGAATCTACAACAACATCCTCTCTGTAGAGTACTATATAATCACTAGTGGGGTTTACAATTTCGCCAGCAAAATAGACAGCCTCATTACTTTCTTGCTTAGTACTGCAAGAAGCTAGAAAAACTAATATAAGATAGAGTAATATTCTTTTCATAAATGAAAATTAGAATAGCAAATCTAACCATCCATAGAAAAGCGTGCTGTTAAGAGCTAGTTAAATGTTGTTAAACCTTAACTTTTGTATGTAATCTTCTTATAAAACGTTCTTAGTATAAGGCATTAATTTTAGTTATTTTTGCAAAAAAATTTAATTTAAAAAATGCTTTCAGTATCTAATCTATCCGTACAATTTGGTAAAAGAGTTTTGTTTGATGAAGTTAATGTAGCTTTTACAGAGGGTAATTGTTATGGTATTATTGGCGCAAATGGAGCAGGTAAGTCCACACTATTAAAAATTTTAGCAAATAAAATAGATGCTACCTCTGGCCATGTACATTTAGAGCCTGGAAAGCGTATGTCTATTTTAGAGCAAAATCATAATTTTTATGATGAGTATTCGGTTTTAGAATCTGTTGTTATGGGCAACAAACCTTTATTTGATATAAAGAAAAAGATAGACGCGCTTTATGCAGATTATAGTGATGAGAATGCAGAAAAGATAGGGGAATTGCAAGTACAATTTGAAGAGATGGATGGTTGGAATGCTGATAGTAATGCTGCTGCGCTATTATCAAATTTAGGTATAACGGAAGACTTGCATTATACCACTATGGCAGAGATGGACTCAAAGCTAAAAGTAAGGGTATTGTTGGCGCAAGCTTTATTTGGTAGTCCAGATGTACTCATAATGGATGAGCCTACCAACGATTTAGATTATGAAACAATTAATTGGTTAGAACATTTTTTAGCGAATTACGAAAATACTGTAATTGTAGTATCACACGATAGACACTTTTTAGATGCTGTTTGCACCCATATAGCCGATATAGATTTCGGAAAAATAAACCTGTATTCTGGTAATTACACTTTTTGGTATGAGAGTAGTCAGTTGGCATCTAGACAAAGAGCACAGCAAAATAAAAAGGCAGAAGAAAAGGCAAAAGAGCTTCAAGAGTTTATAGCGCGTTTTAGTGCTAACGTGGCAAAAAGTAAACAAGCCACATCTAGAAAAAAGATGCTAGATAAGCTCAAAATAGATGATATTAAACCTTCTAGCAGAAGATACCCTGCTTTAATTTTTGAAAGAGAGCGTGAAGCTGGAGACCAGATTTTAAATGTAGAAAAACTAACAGCCACATCAGAAGACGGAGATTTACTCTTTGCTAATGTTGATATTAATCTTGCAAAAGGAGATAAAATAGCTATTATTTCTAAAGACTCTAGAGCAACAACTGCTTTTTATGAGATTATATCGGGAAATAAAAAAGCCGATTCTGGAAAATTTCAATGGGGTATAACAACGACGCAATCCTACCTTCCTGCTGATAATGAAAAGTATTTTGTTGATGCTATTAATTTAGTCGATTGGCTACGTCAATGGACTAAAACAGAAGAAGAACGTGAAGAAGTATATGTTAGAGGATTTTTAGGAAAAATGCTTTTTAGTGGTGAGGAAGCCTTAAAAAAGTCTAGCGTTTTGTCTGGGGGAGAAAAAGTACGCTGTATGTTAAGTAGAATGATGTTGCTTAGAGCTAATGTACTTATGCTAGATGAACCCACTAACCATTTAGACTTAGAAAGTATTACAGCATTTAATAATAGCCTTAAAAACTTTAAAGGCACTATAATGCTGACAACACATGATCACGAATTTGTGCAAACTGTAGCAACTAGAGTAATAGAATTAACTCCTAATGGTACCATTGACAGGCATCTTACTTTTGATGATTATATGTCTGATAAAGCCATTAAAGAATTGCGAAATAAAAAGTATAGTGTTAGTTCGTAATTAGCCGTTAAAGTATTTACTATTCCATATTGAAGCGTTAAAGTTTTTGCCTTTTGCAAAAGCATAGTAGATGACTATTGCACCAATTGTTTTAAACATAAAAAGGAATAAGACTAAAAATTGTGCGCTAGAGTTAGCTTTTGAAAATAAGCCATTTGGAATTAAAAAAGTAGCGAAATAACTAACTACTAATGCGGTTAAAGTAAGATTTACCATTCCTCTAAAAGGCCATACAAGCAGTTTTCTTAATGGGTGTAAATCATTACCCCATTTATGTATTAAGTAATAATATCCATTACCAATAGGTGCAAAAAGTAAAGGGTCATCCTTATCTTCTAATTTAAAGAGTCTAGAAGGAGCCATCATTTTAAAGCCTTTTATACTTTGTTTATGTATGCGTTCCAGATGCTTAATTTTAGATATCGCAGTTTGCGGAATTTCCCCTTTAAAATAGTTAGAATCTAAAAACCGTAAGCGGTAATCAGTACATATCTTTCTAATCTGCGAAATATGGTATATGTTTTGAGTTTCTAGTAAATCGAAATTAAAATGGTTTTCAATTTCTGTTGATGAAGAAAAAAGTTTTTCTTCAATTTTAGCTTCAGTTTCAAAATCGGCATTTAAAATCCGTTTGACATCAGATATGATGGTATCTTCTGTAGTCGATTTTCTTTTTATTCGAAGTAATTTTTCTTCTAGATTTGTTTTTGACAGCATTATTTTCTTCTAACTTTTTCAAAGTTAATTCATTACATTTTTTTCGATATTAATACTATTAAAATTAAAATGTTAATATTTTGTTAATGTTAATAAGTCACTTCTATTAAATTAATAAAAATTGAGCTAAAAAGGTATCTTACCGATGATTTTGGTATTTCATCGATAAATAGCAATAATTATAAAATATATTTAAGAATACTATACCCTATATCTAATGATTTTTCCCCGGATTTTTGCCTGCTTAACTGTAGGATTGTTTTGTTTTAATTTTGCCATCTCACAAAATACAAGCTTAAGTGTTTTAGCTACAGGTATTTACGGTATCGATACAGATAAAAGTATTGAAGGAGTTATAGATACCGATAATCATAAAATACTACTAACAGCTTACAGGGAAACAGATTTAAACACCTTATTAGATGACAGTGGTGCTTTTACTATTTTTGCCCCTTCTGATACTGCTTTTTCTAATCTCCCTGAAAACAAGTTATATGCAATGCTTAATGCAGAAGATAAAAAAGAGCTTAAGTCCGTTTTAAAATATCATATAGTACCCGGAAAATTGACTGCCTCTAAAATTTTAAAGGCATTGTGCAGAGGAAAAGGAAAAACGACCTTTACTACTATCCATGGAGAAAAAATTACAGCCACAATGCATGGTGTAGATATTATCTTATCAGATAGCAATGGCAACACTGCAAAAATAACCACTGCAGATACTAGTAAAGGGAATCACGTAATGCACGAAATCAATAGTGTTATTCTGCCTAAAAGATTATAATTAAAAAAGTAATTTATAACTATCTTAATTCAGCACCAAGTTGTTCAACATAAGAACGCTGTAGCTTAGACATTGTCTTTTCTATTTGCCTGTCTGTTAATGTTTTAGTAACATCTTGTAAGGTGAAGCTAATAGCATATGATTTTTTACCTTCTGGCAGATTTTTACCCGTATAGACATCAAAAAGAGAGACCTCTTTTAAATAATTCCTTTCTGCTTTAAATGCAATATCACGTAATTCTTTAAATGCTATTTTTTCATCTAATAAAAGCGCAAAATCGCGATTAACTTCTGGGTATTTAGGAATAGGCTTAAAAGTAATAGTATTTTTTGAAGCCAAGGCCTTTGTTAAATCCCAATTAAAATCAGCAAATAAGACTTCATTCTTTATGCCTAGTTTTTGCGTATTTGTATTTGCTACAACACCTAGAGAAACTATAGTTTTTCCGTTTTTTTCTAAAGAAATACCTTCAGATAAAAATTCGTTATGTAGTGGAGTGGTAGTATAATCTTTAATCCCTAATCGACCTAAAATACTTTCTGTAATTCCTTTTAAATAATAGAAACCAGAAGGGCTACTAGGAGAAGTCCAGCTATTTTCAAATTGGTTTCCAGTAACTAATAAAGAGAGATGTGTATCTTCTTGGTAGGTATCTCCTTTTTTAAAATAGGTTTTGCCAAACTCAAATAACTTTAAATTTTGCTTTCTTCTATTTTGATTATGAGCAATTGCCGTTAGTCCAGAAAATAGCATCGTATCTCTTAATACGCCCAAATCTGTACTGAGTGGGTTCAGCATTTTTACATTTTCTTCGCTTTCAGTATTCTCAAGAGGTACTAAGCTGTTTGTCATAATTTCATAAAAACCTCTACTGGCTAGTAAATCACCAGCTAGGTTTTGTAGCTTATGATTTTCGAATTTAGAAGTCCTTGCAATAGATGCCGTAAACTTTTCTTTATAGTCTATGTTGTTGTAACCGTAAACTCTTAAAATCTCTTCAATTACATCAACTTCCCTTTGTACATCTGTTCTATATGAAGGAATTGTTAGTCCTAAACCAGTTTCAGTTACATTATTAACCTTAATCTCTAATGAGGTAAGAATAGATTTAATAGTGTCTTTGGGTATTTCTTGACCTATTAGTTTATAGATTTTATCAAAGCTTAAGAGTACTTGAAAATCTTCTTTCTTCTTAGGGTAAAAGTCGACAATATCAGACGTAATTTCACCACCTGCTACTTCTTTAATTAGCGAAGCGGCTCTTTTTAAGGCATATTCTGTAGTATTTATGTCTATACCGCGCTCAAACCTAAAAGAAGCATCTGTGTTGAGGCTATGCCGTTTGGCAGTCTTTCTTATAGAGATAGGGTCAAAATAAGCACTTTCTAAAAAGATAGCTGTAGTCTCATTTGTAACTCCAGAATGTTTACCTCCAAAAACCCCAGCGATACACATGGGTTTTTCACTATCACAAATCATTAAGTCATCTTCATGTAATTCGCGTTCCACACCATCTAGGGTCACAAACTTAGTTCCTTTGGCTAATGTTTTAACCACAACCTTATTCCCTTTAATTTTTGAAGCATCAAAAGCATGTAAGGGTTGCCCTAGTTCATGTAAAACATAGTTTGTAATGTCTACAATATTATTAATAGGAGACAAGCCAATAGATTTTAATCT
>CAZLUS010000107.1:0-6719 GCA_964562775.1 uncultured Flavobacteriaceae bacterium
GAAAATATAGTGGCCCCAGAGTGTTTTACCATAAGTAGTTTTAATTTACGAATGGATAATGAAAATACCGATGTTGATAATCGTTGTATGCCATTTTTTGCCAATACCATGACCCCGAACGGAGATGGAGCCAACGATAGCTTTTTTATTCAAAATATAGAGACATTCCCCAATAATCATTTAATTATCTATAATAGATGGGGGCATATTGTATATGAAACCAATGGCTATCTCAATGATTGGGAGGGTACTTATAACGGAAAACTGCTTCCTGCAGGCACATATTACTATATTATGGAACTTAATGATGAAGAGCAGCGAAAACACTCAGGCTACCTTAGTATTTTAAGATAGCATCGCAACAGCTTTAAAAGTATATCACATTATACCGTAATAGCATTGTTTAAATACCTGCGGAAAGGAAGCATCTCTTTATAGGTTTTTATAAGTTTTTCTTCAAAATTTGCTATCAAAACCTCTTTTGTGGAAAATTCGGTAACTACCGCAAAGGTTTTGTTTCTAAGTAAGTTAATATGGGGGTGATCAGTTGAAAAACCTTTTGGGGCATTGGTCAATTTTACGTCTTCATATAAACCGCCAAATATTGCCCTAAATGATTTCTTATCCAAAATCCTCTGTAATTTCTCACCATCGTAATCTATTGCCTCACGAATACTTTTTAAAGTTTTTGGGTCTGGTCTCCATAACCCTCCTGCAAATAGGGAACGCTCAATACCAATTTCCACATAAAAATCCCCTGTATTTGGTTTTTTATCTAAGCCTGCACCAAAATGGTCTTTATATACAGGTTTGTTAGGATGAAATAGTAAATTATTATTGATACGGTTTATCCCCTTTTTACCAGGCGTATCATAATATTGATTGTCTAAGGCAGCTAATTGCGCATTTATCTCATCTAGCCAACTAATAAAATCACTTCGCACTTCTTTATACCATTTACGGTTGGCATCCATCCATTCTTTATTGTTGTTTTTTTGAAGTTCTTTAAGGAAGTTGATTTGATTCTCGAAATTCATTCGAAAGAAGTTAGATAGTGCGCTAACGAAAATACAAAAAGTTCCTCGCCACTAAAAAAGCTAAATTATATCACTTTGTAGGACTACTCAAAATAATCACTCATTTACCATCCTAAAAAGTCAGGTCATTCACCTGTTTTTTAGTGCTTTTTAACGAACCCCCATTTCCTCCAATTACCCACTATTATTGGGCTTATGAGCACTTTAAAGTAGTAAAAGTGTCGTACACCGATGAACTTTTACAAAGACATATGTAAGTTAAAACTTGCATACAGTTTCAAATTATACTTACATAAAAACCTACTGTTATGATGTTACAATTAAAATTAAAAAAGAACACTACTTTACTTAGTTTATCTATTTCTTTATTAGCCTTTTTATTCTCTTCTAATGTATTTAGTCAAGGAGCTACATGTGAAAGCGTTCAGCCTTTTTGTGCAGATGCAGGTAGTACTGGTATTACTTTTAAAAATACTTCAGATGGTAGTACTGCACAAGTTGGTCCTGATTATAGCTGCTTAGCTACGCAACCAAATGCTGCATGGTACTATTTTCAAATAGGTAACGGTGGTAACTTAGACTTAACAATATCTCAAAATACACAAACTGACGGTTTAGGTACTGAATTAGATGTTGACTTTATTATTTGGGGTCCTTTTAATACTACTGCTGCTTGTACTGCTTCTGACCTTTCTTCTGAAAACATTGTTGACTGTAGCTATTTACCAGATACTGTTGAGTATGCTTCTATACCAAATACGGTAAGTGGTGATATCTATATTATTGTAATTACTAACTTTGATGGTAGACCTGGTTATATCACTTTAGAAACTACTCCAGGTGGAGCAACTACTGATTGTTCAATTGTTGTTGGTAATTTAGGTGAAGATATTACTGCTTGTGAAGGTGAGACTATCCTTTTAGATGGAACTACTACAAATGCAGCTTCTTATTCTTGGACTAAAGACGGTACTACTTTAACTAATGAAACTAATGCTACTCTTAATGTTACTACTTCAGGTACATACCAAGTAACTGCTACTGATGGTAATGGAAACTCTGGAACTGATGAAATTGTAGTAACATTTACAGAAAAGCCTTCTCCTAATGCTGTAAACGATATCACTTTATGTAGTAATGATAAAGATGCTACTGGAAAAACTGTTGGAGTTTTTAATTTATCTCAAACTACTACAACTATATTAGGTTCTATGCCTGCTAGTTCTTTTATTGTTACGTATCACACTAACCAAGAAGATGCTGATATGGGTGTTAATGCTATCCCTGAAAATTACACGAATACTGTTGCTAACAAACAAGTATTTGTTAGAGTAGAAAATGTACTTAACGATAACTGTGCTGATACTTCTATTTCTTTTAACCTTATTTTAAACTCTAATACTGAAACTGAAATACCAGCTTCTTTATTAATGGCTTGTAGCGATAACGGTTTTGCAGCATTTAATTTAGAAGATGCTGATCTTAGATCATTAACTCCAACAGCTACTATCTCTTATTACCAAACAATTAATGACCTACAACAAGGAACTAATGCAATAACTAATGTATTCACTAATACAATAGCTGATACGCAAACAGTTTATGCTAAAATTGAAAATGAAGGTTCTTGTTTTGTAACTGCAGAATTAGTTTTAGTTGTAGATGCTTTACCAAGTGTAAGTTTAGAAGAAACAATAGCTATATGTTTAGATGAAAATGGTATCGCTGCTAATCCAGCTATCATAAACACTGGTCTATCTACTACTGAGTATAGCTTTATTTGGGAAAGAAACGGTGTTATCTTAACTGAAGAGCTTACTGAAAATTTACAAACTACAATAGAAGGTGATTATACTGTAACGGTAACTGATTTAACTACAGGATGTCAAATTGATGCTACTACTAAAGTAGTAGGTTCTTCTGCTCCTCTTAATGTAACTATTGATGAAATCTCTTCTGATTTTGGTGGAGAAAATAATGTTACTGTTATTACTGAAGGTTTCGGTGATTATGTATATCAAGCAAATGGTGGTGAGAAACAAACAAGTCCTGTTTTTACAAATTTACCTTCTGGTAACAATACTATCACTGTTTCTAGTACATATGGTTGTGGTGAGATGACAATAAAAGTTTTTCTTGTTGATTACCCTCGTTTCTTTACACCAAATGGTGATAATGTTAACGATACATGGAATATGCCTAATATAGAGCTTTTACGTAACGCTAGCATTTCTATTTATAACTCTTATGGAAACATGATTACAGTTATAAAAACAAATGAATTAGGATGGGACGGAACTCTTAACGGAAAACAATTACAAGAAACTGATTATTGGTTTAACATGACTTATGTAGAAGGTAATACTACAAAACAAGTAAAAGGACACTTTAGCCTAAAACGTTAATCAACTTAAAATTTTAGTCTTTTAATCTAACTGTCCACTCAAAATTAAAAGTAGATACAACAACACCGTCTTTATTAATGCCTACTGACTTCATCCATATGGTTTGACCCTCACCTGTAGCTATAGTTTTCTCTAAAGCCGCAGCTATTAGATGACCGTCTTCGCAGGTAAAAGTTATTTTGCCTGTAGCTTTTTTAGTAAAACTAGCATTGTTATTCTGAACAAGCATCGATATTTTCTTACCCGTTTCTCTAATTTGAGAGATTACCATTGCACCAGTAGAAAGTTCTGCTGCCATACCCTGCACAGCCCAAAACATAGATCTAAATGGATTTTGATTGAACCATCTATGGGTTACAGTAACTACTGCCTTATTTGTGTCTAAATGTTTTAACCGCACTCCACACCACCATGCAGAAGGCAACTTAAAAAAAGTAAACAGGTTAAATTTACTGATGCTTACAGCCATAATTTATGGTATATATAAATCAAAAATAGCTAAAATATTCTCCATTCTGATTTGTTAAATAAAAGTTAATTTTTAGTACTATGTGTTGCATAGTACTGTTTTTTAAACATATATTTGCATTGTAAGCTATTAGGTAAGCTATTTTTTTAGTAAACATCAATCAAAATAATCATGACAGAATCATTAACCAAACACGAGCGAAATTTATCTGCCATTATACATGCTTCTACATTTTCAAAGTATTTTGTTCCCTTTGGTAATTTTATTTTTCCCTTAATTCTTTGGACAGCCAACAAAAAAGAACATGGCTTTGTAGACTATAATGGTAAGCAAGCGCTAAATTTTCAAATTAGCATGTTACTTTATTCCATAGCTATTGGGCTAATTAGTATTCCTTTTTTTATAGGTTTTTTACCAGATTTGTTTGATAGCAACTTTTTTGGCTTCCATAGATTAAGTGATTTAAACAATCTAGACATTCATATTAGCAGTGATGATTTCCGGTTTGGTCGTTGGTTATGGCCCGCAGGAATTACTGGGGTGCTACAAGCCGGACTCGTCATTGTGAATGTTGTTTATACCATTTTAGCAACTATTAGAACTAATGAAGGGCAAACCTTTAAATATCCATTCACTATAGAATTTATAAAATAACAATCAAAAACAAAGGAGTTTATTCAAACGCCCTGAGAGAAGTCAAAGGGTTAATCAAAAAACAAAAAAACAATCAAACGATTATCAATCAATCAAAAAACGTTTCCGTGTCCGCTGCTCATCACAGCGGAACGGCACGGAAACCAAAACGAACAGTTAATTTAATAGACCCATGAAATTATGAATATAGAAAACACAAAAGCACAAATGCGCAAGGGGGTCCTAGAGTATTGCATTTTATCTATTTTAAAAGATAAAGATAAATATGCCTCAGAAATTTTAGGAGCTTTAAAAGACGCTAAGATGCTAGTGGTAGAGGGCACCATTTATCCATTGCTCACAAGGCTTAAAAATGCAGGTTTACTCAATTATCGTTGGGAAGAATCTACCTCTGGACCACCACGTAAATATTATGCACTTACAGAAACCGGTCAGCTGTTTTTAAACGAACTTAACGGCACCTGGGATGAACTTAGAAATGCAGTAAACTTAGTAACCAACACAAATCAATCTAAAAAATGAATAAGACAGTAAATATAAATCTAGCGAACACACTCTTTCATATAGATGATGAGGCGTATAACAAGCTTAGGCTATACTTAGAAGCTATAAAAAGGTCTTTTGCTGGTACAGCTGGTAGCGATGAAATTATAGCAGATGTTGAAGCTCGTGTGGCGGAGCTATTTCTAGAAAAAATGGAAAATGACCGCCAAGTCATTACCCAAAAAGAGGTAGATCAAGTGATTACCATTATGGGGCAACCTGAAGATTATATGGTTGATGAAGATATTTTTGAAGATCAACCAAAATCTTCAAAAAACGCATCTGGCAAAAAAACAAAAAAGTTGTATCGTGATACAGACCAAAAGTACATTGGTGGTGTATGTGCTGGTTTAGAATACTATTTAGGTTTTGATGCTCTATGGATTAGGTTAATTTTCCTTTTATTTGGAATATTTTCTGGGTTTGGTTTCATCGCCTATATAATCCTTTGGATTTTAGTTCCTGAAGCTACATCAACTTCGCAAAAGTTGGATATGTCGGGAAAGCCAATAAACATCAGCAATATAGAACGTAAGGTTAAAGAGGGCTTTGATGATGTTTCGGACGCTGTAAAAAGCGTTGATTACCAAAAAGTTGGTACTAAAGTAAAAAACGGCTCTAAAACTTTTTTTGACACCATAGGCGATATTATTATGTTCTTTTTTAAGGTGTTTGGTAAGTTCATAGGTATCCTATTAATTGTAATTGGAGCAGGCATGCTAATTGGTTTATTTGTTGCATTGTTCTCTATTGGAATTTTAGATGCTGTACATTTTCCAGGTGTAGATTTTTACGAAATAGCAAGTGCATCCGAAGCTCCTGTATGGTTGGTATCTTTGTTCATTTTCTTTTTATTAGCTATTCCTGCTTTTTTTACGCTTTACTCAGGATTAAAGATTTTAGTAAATAACCTAAAATCTATAGGAAGCATTGCAAAATTTTCTTTATTCGGCTTATGGTTAATATCCATAGGCGTTTTAGTTTATTTTGGAATTAGACAAGCTGCCGAGTATGCTAATGTTGGTAGTGTTAATGAAAAATCGACAATCACTACTTTAGACCTAAACGATACTATTCGCATAAGAATGAATGAAAACGAATTCGATTATGGTGCTGATAGAGTACGCTTTGGTAATATGGCATTATCTTATGATGAAAATGATAAACCAATTTTAGTGTCTGGTGATGTGCGTTTTAATATTAAAAAATCTGATGATTCTATTGCCAGAATCCGAATTAGAAAAGATAGTCGCGGAAATACTTTTGAAAATGCTAGAGCAAAAGCAAGAGAAATCGATTATAACTATAGCGTTAAGGAAAATGAGATAATTTTAAATGATTTTCTAACCACTGCGACTTTAAATAAAACAAGAGACCAAGAAGTCCATGCTGATATTTATATACCAGTGGGTAGCTATATTGCTTTTGATGAGTCTACTAGGAGGCATATTGGACGAGGTACTAAAAATGATCGTGATTATTATAGAGCAGATATAACTAACTATACTTGGTTAATAGCAGCTGATGGTGAATTAAAATGCCAAAACTGCGCAGAAAACGAAGATGATAACGATGAGGATTTAGACACTACTAATGATAGTAATAAAATCA
>CAZLUS010000107.1:6819-8073 GCA_964562775.1 uncultured Flavobacteriaceae bacterium
AATAAAATCAGAAGAAAATAAATAATAACAATTGGGTCATCGAATTCTACAATTGGGTGATTCTTATTTAAAAAAAGTAAATCAAAGTACGAGTTTTGTTCTTGAATCAATACCTGCAAAACAGCATGTTAAAAAACAAGATTCGTAAAAAATAGAAATCAATCATTAAAAACAACAATCATGACAACACTAGTTAGAATTGCAATTACTTTATTATTAGCGCTTTTAGTATCATCCTGTATTAGTTTTGGAGAAGGTAAAAGAGGAAACGGTGTAATTGCCGAAGAGACCAGAAAGGTTACCGAAAATTTTACTGAAATATCAGCCTCAGAAGGACTTGATGTTTTTGTAACTCAAGACGATGAGTTTAAAATTTCAATTGAAGCAGACGAGAATATCATTGAACTTATCGGTACTGACATTGAGGACGGAAAACTAAGAATACATGCTATAGAAAATATAGGTAGAGCTACAAAAAACATCTATGTTTCTTTACCAGAAATAACAGCATTAAAGAGTTCTAGTGGTGCTGACTTAATTGTCCAAAATGAAATTACATCGCAAAAACTAACCGTAGAAGCTAGTAGCGGCTCAGATATAGAAGTAGAAGTTGTAGCTTCAGAGATTGAAGCAGATGCAAGCAGCGGGGCTGATATTATAATTTCTGGACAAACTGATTTACTTTATGCAGATGCTAGTAGTGGTGCGGATATAAAAGCGAAAGGTTTAGCTACAAAACGTTGTAATGCAGATGCTAGTAGCGGTTCGGATATTTCAATTAATGTATCAGAATCTTTAACTGCAGATGTTAGTAGCGGGGCTGATATTTCGTATTCTGGCGACCCAAAAGTAACTGCCAAAAAATCAGTTTCTGGTAGTGTACGCAAATACTAAGTAGAACCAGTAATCAACCTTATGCAAAAACCACATCAATGATGTGGTTTTTGTTTTAATTAAATATATGTTATCCTTAATTTATGCAGATACTTCTTCTTTAGACTCAACAGCAGCTATATAACGTTCAGCATCTAATGCTGCCATGCAACCTGTTCCTGCTGCTGTAACTGCTTGTCTATAATCTTTATCTTGCACATCGCCACTTGCAAACACACCTGGCTTATTTGTTTTTGTAGATTTTCCTTCAGTAATAATATAACCCGTATCATCCATTGTAATCTGGTTTTTAAAAATATCGGTATTGGGTTTATGACCAATAGCAATAAATAAACCAGTAATAGCAATATCTTCCTTCTC
>CAZLUS010000108.1:0-7971 GCA_964562775.1 uncultured Flavobacteriaceae bacterium
CCAGCTTTTCGCAGTGCTATAGCCTTTTTAATATCATCACCATACAATACAGGATTGGCATAACTTAATCCAGATTTTTTAATCGTTGCTTGTAGTTTTTTAATTGCATCATCCAACTCATTCTCACTAGTAGCCTTAACTTCTAACATTAATATTGCTGCAGGATCTCCATCTACAAAAAAACGATTTGCTAATTGTTGTCTGTTGTTTTTGGTGCAATCCAGAATAACTTTATCCATCATCTCACACAAGTGCAAGTTATTCGTCATTACTGGAGCAACATCACTTAAACAATCCTCTAAAGACTTATAATGTGTGGCTACCATTGCCGAATATTCTGGCGGAAGCTCATCTAACTGTAATGTAATTTCCGTTGTAAAAGCAAGCGTACCCTCACTACCCGATAATAATTTACAAAGATTAAATTGTGCATCGGTATTACCAAAGACATCATTATCTAGCAATTCATCAACAGCATATCCTGTATTTCTTCTATGGATAGTTTCTTTAGGAAATTCCCTCTTAATTTCTTCTTGTATTTCGGCTCTAGATAAGGTATCATTAATGAATTTATAGATATCACCTTCTTTAGATGTTTCCTTTGTTTTGGTTTTAAAATCTTCTTTAGAAATTGCTTCAAAAAAGGCTTCTTCGCCATTAGAAAGTACAGTCTTTAAAGCAACTACTTTGTCCCTAGTAACGCCGTATTGAATTGATGTTGTTCCAGACGAGTTATTACCTACCATTCCGCCTATCATACAGCGGTTAGAAGTAGAGGTATTTGGTCCAAAAAAAAGACCGTATGGTTTTATATACTGATTGAGTTCATCACGTACTACACCAGGCTGTACGACGACTTGACGTTTTTTTTCGTTGAAATGTAAAATTTTGGTAAAATACCTAGAGGTATCTACAATTATACCCTCTCCAACGCATTGACCAGCCAAAGAAGTACCTGCTGTTCTAGGTATTAAGCCAATTTTGTTTTTTGTTGCAAATTGTATCAGAATTTTAAGGTCATTTACCGTTTTAGGAAAGGCAACAGCCAGTGGTATTTTACGATAAACAGAAGCGTCTGTAGCGTAAAGGGTTTTGCTAAGGTTGTCATACTTTAATTCCCCTTTAAGTTCTTCTGAAAGTTTCTCTAAAATTGATTTATTCAATTTGGAACAATTTTTGACAACTAAAATAAGTTTTATTAATAGAAAAGTCCACCACTGACTTTTTTTAATTTCATTTAAATCGAGAAACTTATGAAAAACATCACATTTATTCTAGTACTACTATCATTTGTAACAATTCATCTACAAGCACAAGATGTTTCTAATCATACTTTAGGTTTACGAATTGGGGATAGCGATGGATTTGGAGCAGAAATCTCGTATCAAAAAGCGATACAACGCGTAAATAGAGTCGAATTCAATCTAGGTTTTAGAAATAGTAGGGAGTTTGATGCTTTTAAAATTTCTGGTATATATCATTGGGTACATGAAATTGACCGTGGTTTTAATTGGTACTATGGTTTTGGTGGAGGATTGGGAAGCGTAGATTTTGAACCCGTTCCAAATAATAACAATAATGGATTTAGTGATGACGATGATGGTTTTTTTCTTTTTGTCGCAGGTGAAATAGGCGTAGAATATAATTTTGATATTCCCTTATTAATTTCTCTTGGCACGCGTCCTGAAATTGGGATTATAGGCTTTGATGGATTTGACAACAACTTCTTATTTGATATTGCACTTGGACTACGATATCAATTTTAAAAAATAAATCTTAAATTTTAAGGTGCTTTTAAAGCATCTTTTTTTATGCTTAGTAATATCTTTACATTTGCATAAAATAAATCTAATGAAAAAATTACTTCTTGTATTCATAATTGCAATAACAATAGTAGCTTGTAGCACGAGTTCTGATGGTTATACTTTAAATGGTAAAATAACTGGTGAACTAATCGACAGCACTAAAATTTATTTAAAGGCTATTGATTCTACAAATCGTTTGATAGATATTGATACTACAATGTCTAGCAATGGCACATTTAAATTTACAGGTGACCAAAGCACGCCATCACTAAATTATATAGTTATAGACGGTATTAGAGGTAACTTTCCTGTTATTATAGAAAATGGAAATATTTCTTTTAGTGGACAAAAAGACAGTCTTCAGTTTGCAACTATTGCAGGAACACCACAAAACGAATTCTTTTCTAATTTTTTAACAGAGCAACGTAGTATGCAAAGCATAGCAGAATCAATGCAAAGAGATTTAAGAGCTGCTAGAAATTCAAAAGACAGTGCCACAATGAATTCGTTACGAGATGAATTTTTTGAACTTCAAGAAAAGTCAAAGCAATTTAGTCAAGATTTTATTAAAGAAAATCCATCGGCCTTAATATCAGCACTATTGTTACAAAATCTTTTGAGAGCTAAAAGTTTACCTGCAACTGATGTAAAAACTTATTACGATGCATTAACCGAAGATATAAAGGCTACTAAACCTGGGAAAGCTATAGCCAAAGAATTAGCAAATGTTTTAGCAACAGAAATTGGAGCAACAGCTCCTTCTTTTTCTGGACCTTCTCCAGATGGCAATACCCTTGCTCTGAGCGATGTAAAAGGCAAGCTTGTGCTAGTCGATTTTTGGGCTGCTTGGTGCAAACCTTGTAGAGCAGAAAATCCAAATATTGTTTCTGTTTATAATAAATACAAAGAAAAAGGCTTTAATGTTATTGGGGTATCGCTTGACAGAAAGTCCGAAGATTGGTTAAAGGCAATTGAAGCAGATGGGCTAGCATGGAATCATATTTCTAATTTGAAATATTTTAATGACCCTATTGCTAAAATGTATAATGTAAATGCTATTCCTGCGGCTTTTTTATTAGATGAAAACGGAGTAATTGTTGGTAAAAACCTAAGAGGGCCTGCTTTAGAGCAAAAGGTAGCAGAGTTTCTTAATTAAAGAAATTAATTATTCTATACAAAAAAGCCTTACATAAGATGATGTAAGGCTTTTTTGTATGTTACTATTTATTTAGAATTTACCTTGAACATCGTCAAAAGTACCTGTAATGGTGGCAGAATTAGAAACATTTACGTTACCAAAAACATTAATCTGAGAATCTTCTCCTAAAAACTCCAGTGTAGTATTATCTCTTAAGTTTAAGTCTCCATAAATAGTTACGTCTCCTTCTATTATTAATTTTGCTCCGTTATTAACGTTTATAGAACGTTGGTCATTATTATTACCTACAAAAAGACTTCCTCGTATTGAAAAAGCACCACTAGAATTTATATTGACACTGTTTCTTGAGGTCCAAGAACCACATAAAAGCAAGTTTCCGTTTATATTAAGACTGTCAAAGCTTTTTTTACCACTAAAAGCTAAATCTTCTCCTCCATTTACATTTAGATTTGCACTACCTTCATAATTAGGTAAATCTGCACATTCTGCTGCTAATGTAGGACTAGGTCTATTTATTCTTATAATCTGTAAGCCTTCGCTACCTGAAGCTGCAAAAATAAAATCTCCTTTAGAGCTTACAAAATTAATAGAGCCTGGTAGCTCAATAACTCCTACTGT
This sequence comes from uncultured Flavobacteriaceae bacterium, assembly GCA_964562775.1. Taxonomy (GTDB): domain Bacteria; phylum Bacteroidota; class Bacteroidia; order Flavobacteriales; family Flavobacteriaceae; genus Croceitalea. Next base: position 3,583 of record CAZLUS010000108.1, read on the forward strand.
AGCAATAGTTCCGTTTTCAAATTTCGAAAAACTTAATCCCCCGCCACCATTAGCCATCAGTATTGCATCTTCATTAAAAGAAACAGCATTAGTAACAATATCAGTAACAGCTACATTTGCTGGGTTTGTAGTGATAGGGATATGTTCTATAAAAGCTCCAGAATTTAAATTATAAACTCCTGCTCCATTATTTCCTTCAGAAACAATAATTCTATCTTCAAAAACATCTAAGGTTCTTCTTTCTGCAACCCCAAAATTAGAACTTATAGGAATCTGCGTAGATTCAGTGAAATCTTCGTTTAGTACACGAACACCAAAATCTGCATCTAAAACATAAGGTTTGTCATTATTTATAACCACAGAACGCAAATCTGTATACGCTGCTTCATTTATAATGTCTAAGCTTATATTTTCGAATTCAGTAATATAACCATCTCCACCACTAGTCATAAAAACGCTATTAGCAGTAGCTACTACATCATTTGCAGTAAATCCCTCTTGATAAGCAAATGCAAGACCTCCTGGTATATTAAAACGATTGTTTAACACGTCAATACGGATAATAACAGAGTTAGCAGTCGCAACAGTAGACTGCTCTGCATCAAGACCACCAACTAAATAAACATCATCATCAAATGTGATGGCATTTAAATCTAAAGTCCTACCTATTACTCTTGATACAACTCTAGGTTCATTAGGGTCACCTATAAAAATAATGTCTGCCGCGCCTCCATAGTCTTCACCTACAGTGTTATAGGAAACGTAAGCGTAATCCCCATCTATATGAACATCTGATGCTGTTAAATTTTCAAGACCAGAAAAAGAAGGTGTTACTATTTGAGCAACTAAAGTTAATGGGTAGTCGCCTGCCTGTTTTTCATTAAATGTAGAATTTGTAGTGGTACTATTAGTTTCTCTAATAATATCAATAACACCGCTATTGGCAAAATTAAGGCTATTACCAAGAACCTGTTCGTTATTTTCTATCGAAAAATTATCTTCAGGATTTTCAAATATTGTAGTTTGGTCAGAACACGAAATAATACAAATAGAAAAAAGTAATACGTAAGCTGATTTTTTAAATTGGGGCATGTTTGGGAGATTTAAAAGTGTATGGTTGTTATTTATAAGCATAAAACTACGCTAGAGCTATAAAAACCAATAATTTATGTTGTAAAAAATAGAATTATTGTTGCATGCCCGATTAACTGCATAAACCAGTGTTGAAAACAATAAGAAAAGGACTACTTATTTGAGCTTCCCAGATTTTTCAAGTGCAAATAATACAAGTATAGGTAAGGCTAACAAAACAACGACTAAGGTGTCTGTTTGTAATAGACTAGGCATAAAAATTAAAGCCGTCACATAGCCACCTATTGCTCCTCCAAAATGTGCAGAATGACCAATATTACCAACACGATTTTTCATTCCATAAATAGAATACAACAAATAGCCAATTCCTAAAACATAGGCAGGTAACGGAATAGGTATAAAGTAAAAACCTAATTGCATATTGGGTTGTAATAATATAGCTGCGTATAAAATACCAGTAACGGCACCACTAGCACCCACTGCACTATAATAAGGTTCGTCTTTATGGAAAGAAATTGATAATAAATTGCCTGCTAATAAGCTAATTATATAAATAACAATAAAATTTACAGGACCAAACCAACTAATAACAACATCTGCAAAAAAATAGAGGGTAAACATGTTAAAAAACAAGTGAGCGATATCCACATGTAAAAAACCAGAAGTTAATGCTCTTTCTTTTTGTCCAGCTTTAATACCTGCAATACTAAACTTATAACGGTCAAAAAAACCTGTATCATTAAATCCTTTTAAAGATACCAAAACATTAGCTGCAATGATTGCAATAGTTGCAACATGTAATCTATACATATAGTAATTAATTTAGAATCAAATATAGCTATATTTGCGTATACCAAACCTGCATGCAGTTAGTTGTTTTTATATTAGTATACCCGATTCTTTGGTTAATTTCTAAGCTTCCTTTTTATGGTATCTATTTTATTTCGGATCTTGTTTTTTATCTACTCTACTATATCATTGGTTATCGCAAAAAAGTAGTTTTAGAAAACCTTAAATTGGTTTTTCCGGAAAACTCTATAGAGCAAAATGAACGTATATGCATAGGTTTTTATAAGCACTTATGTGATATGTTTTTAGAAATGATAAAGACTATTAGTATTAGTGAAAAAGAATTGCAAAAACGATTTACCTTTAAAAACATTGAGCTTATAAAAGACTTAGAAAGCAAAAACAGAAGTATCATGACTTTTTTTCCTCACTATGCTAGTTGGGAATGGACTACAGCTCTTGACAGTCAAATACAATGCAAAGGACATGCAATTTATCAACCATTAAGTAATATCTATTTTGATAAGCTAGTGCGAAAAATAAGAGGTAAATTTGGTACAAGACTTATCTCTACACGAGAAACTCCAAAAATAGTACGAAGCAATAAAAAAAATAACATTCTTAGTATTTATGGTATTTTAAGCGACCAATCTCCAATGCGTAAGCATGCAAATTATTGGGCTTCGTTTATGGGGATAAAAGTTCCAGTACATGTGGGTGCAGAAGTGCTTTCTAAAAAACTTGACCTTTCTGCCGTCTATTTAAAAGTAGAGAAGCTTAAACGTGGGCATTACCAAGGCACTTTTATAATTTTAGCAGAAGAACCACAAAAGTTTGCAAACTATAAAATTACAGATGCTTTTTTAAACCAAGTTGAAAAAGCCATTAAGGAAGCACCAGAATTTTATTTTTGGACACACAAAAGATGGAAGCATCGAGGGAAAGTACCGACTGAGTATAAAAATTAAACGATTTATGAAGTTTAAAAAAAGGTATATAGCTTACACCATTTTCATAGGCTATCTCCTATTTGCGCACTCTTGCATTACATTGCGTACGTCAACCAAAAAGACCAAAAAATATTTTAATGACAAACAAATATCTTATAAAGATACTACCCTACAAATTCAAGACAGGGATATTCATTACTTACAAACAGGAAATGAAAACGCGCAAAGTTTAGTTTTTATTCATGGTTCTCCTGGAAGCTGGAGTGCTTGGAGAAATTATCTATCAGATTCTCTTTTGCAAAAAAAATATCGATTAATTTCCCCAGACAGACCAGGGTTTGGATATAGTAATTTTAGAAAAAGCTTAGACTTAACTGCTCAAGCCGAAATTTTAAATGCTTTTCTATCTAAATTGGATAATGGAGAACCTATAACCTTAATTGGCCATTCTTATGGAGGTCCATTAATTGCAAAAATGGCTTTAGAAGCGCCTGACTTGTATAAAAATCTAATGATTTTATCTGGAGCTCTTGACCCTAATGCAGAAAAACCAGAAAAATGGAGAATACCATTAAGATGGTTTCCTATAAAATATCTTGTGCCTGGTGCTTTAAAACCTTCTAATGACGAGTTATGGTTTCTCAAAGAAGATTTAATTTCTATGCAACCAGATTTAAAAAATCTTTCTCAAAATATTACAATTATACATGGTACTGAAGATAGTTTAGTTCCATATTCTAATGTGGATTTTATGAAAGAAAACTTTTTAAACGTAAGAGAATTAAAGCTTATTAGCCTAGAAAATGAAGATCATTTTATCGTTTGGAGTAGAGAAACTTTGATAAAAGAAACCATTACTCATTGGGTTAAATAATCATTTTCACATACTTTTTTTTAGTTGATTTTCTATTTTTTGTAAGCTTTCCTTTTAGGCTTACGACCTAAACGAAAACAATTGAAAATGAAAAAAATATACACTTTACTCTTTAGTGCTTTATTTGCTTTTGGAGCACAAGCGCAAGAATTTAATTTTATTCCTTCAAGCCAAGAGATTCAAAAACTAGACAATGGTTGGTACAAGTTTAATTTAGAAGGCACCCGTTTTGATGTTGAAATACAAGGAGGTAAACTTTTAAAAGGAAATATTAAATGGTTTGATGGTGCAGAATATTCTGGTGATTTGTCTGGAAGAAATTTTTCTGGAAAAGGTTCTTATAAATGGCCGGATGGAAGCAAATACGAAGGGGCTTTTAAAGGCCACCAACGCCATGGAAAAGGATCGCTCACTGATAAAGATGGCACTAAATGGAGCGGTAAATGGAAAGAAAATCAAAAGAATGGCAAAGGAAAAATTTTTGACGCCAATGGAGTTGCCATAAAAGAAGGGGTTTGGAAAGCCGGTGAGTTGGTAAGCAGCAAAGAGCTTTAAGCATTCTTTCATAAAAAAGGGCTTTAGATGTATCTAAAGCCCTTTTTTATTTTTTTATAATAGCCATTACAATCCTGCAATAACTTTAATTTCTGCAATTATTTTATCAGCAAGACCATCTGCCTCAGT
>CAZLUS010000109.1:0-7971 GCA_964562775.1 uncultured Flavobacteriaceae bacterium
TTTCTGGTTTTGTACCATTCCTTAAAAGCATCTTTTTTTCTTCTAGATATAGGAACAGTGGTTTGGTTGGAAAGGGTTACGTTAAGTGATTTAGGTTCGGAAAAAATATGCAGTTTGTTCACCAAATGCGATTTATGGCAACGAAAGAAATCTTTATCTTCTAAGAGCTCTTCCAAGGTGCTCAGGGTTTTAGAAACCAATTCGCGTCGGTTTTGGGTCATATGTATTTGGCTGTAATTACGGTCACCTTCTATACTTATGATGTTTTTTAAAAGCAAATGCAGTTCTCCTTCTTGCGTACGTAAAACAAGGGTTTGGTCAGAAACATTTTTGGTCTTTAGATTGGCAAGAGCCCTATTTATGGTGGTGTCTGAATACTCATTTTTTTGACTTTCCTTAAAACGTTGTACCGCACTTTTCAATTCCCCAAGGTCAAAAGGTTTCAACAGATAATCAAGCGCATTGAACTTGATGGCCTTTATGGCATAATGTTTATATGAAGTGATAAAGATTACCTTAAAATCAATGCTCGGTAACTGTGATAATAGTTCAAAGCCTGTCATATCGGTCATTTCCACATCAAGAAATACCAGATGTGGCTTTAGGTCGGTGATTTTTTTTATTCCTTCTTGGCCATTGTCACCAACACCTATGACCTTGATTTCAGGGAAATATTGGTTGAGTTTATCCTGCAGCAAATTTTGGATAAAAGGATCATCATCAATAATTAGACATGGAATCTGGTTTGTCATTCGCTTGGTTTATTACTATAAGTGTCTATACTTTGGGAAACTTCAGCGAGGGATTTTTTTAAGATAGTTATAATTTGATTGACTTGGGTGTTCAAATCTTCAAATGTAATAGAGGTATACTTTAATTCTAAGCGCTGTATTTGGGAGGAAACTCTTAAAAGACCAAAAAATTGGATTTGGGGACTCATCTGATGTAGTATTTGTCTAATTTTTAAACGGTCTTGTTCTTCAAGGGCTTTTTGCAATTGCACAATACGTTCAGGAATCAATATGTTGAATTGGTTTAAATATTTCAGCATACGTGCATCATCTCCTCTAGAGATGGTCTTTACATTGTTAAGGTCTATATAGTTCATTTTTATGCTATTGTTTTATTGCCTATTTAGAGCTTTGACCTAAAGATAATCTATTCATCTACAATCTATTAAATAAATAATCGAATGGTTTATCAAATGGTGGGTTACCGTTGGATCAACCGTTTGCTCAATATTGTGGCCATAGGGTAAATGAACCTAGGATGGCGTACTAACATCTTCTAATATTGGGTCATTGTTAAACAAGTAATCATATCAACCTTAAAAATTATATCATGAAAAAAACCGTATTCTTTTTAGTATGTATCGTTCTAGTCCTTACCGGTTGTCAAAAGATCAAAAATGAAGTAGCGGATTTTGTCGGGGAAGCAGATCAAGCTGTGGCCACTCTAAATTCAAAATCTAACCCTACAATGAAAGATGTTCTTTCAGAAGAAAAATATAATGACCGAAAAAAATAATCATGAAAAAAGTATTCATTTTATTCGTATGTGCGGCAACATTGACCGTAGGTTGCACCAAAGAAGATTCAGGATCGGATCTGTTCGAATTTCCTGACAATCTCTACGCGTTAAAAGTAGAAGTAGCACCCAGCCTTGAAGAAATCAATAGTAGTACAGATGCGGGGAATCAAACCAGAATACACCAAAAAAACAAAGAGTATGAAAATCATTAAAACATTATCGGCGGCTTTTTTGGCCTGCCTTCTACTAGTTGTTGCCTCATGCAGCAATGATGATTCAGTAACCTTAGTCTTGGAGGAAGAAACTGTGGGAAATGATCCTGACGATTCTAGTTCTATGGATATTAGGGAGCCCATTGACCTATCGATTTTTTCTTATGAAACCGAAATCACCGATCCCGAAATGTTGAACGCCATAGATTTTGCCTTGAGCCAATGGGAAAACTATATAGATTCCGATATTCCCATCAGAGTAAATATTAAGCTTGTGCCAAACTTACCTGCATTTGGGCAATCTATCCCCAATGTCGTTAAAGACTTTGTTAACGCTCCTGTAAATGATGTTTGGTACCCAACTGCCCTGGCCAATCATTTGGCAGGTAACCGATTGAACAATGAGGAGTTTGATATGGATATTTGGTTAAACCCAGAGGACTTCTGGTCTTACGAAATTGATGGAAATATTCCTGAAGACCAATTGGATTTTGTGGCACTCTTTATGCATGAAGTGTGTCACTCATTAGGATTTGTCAGTTCCGCAAAGGTTGAAGAGGATAGGGGTTCTTTTGGTTTGGTGACCCCGGATGATTTTGTAACGACTTTGAGTTTCCCAATTACCGACTTAGAAGGTAAACCACTTATATTTTCAACCTTGTTGAGCTATGATAGAAATGGTTGGCCACTTTTAGATGGTAACAAATTCCCGAACGATTCAAACGCCCTGTTTCAAGCTTTTGAGAGCGATGGTATTTTTTTGAATAAGCCATTGAATCATGGTGCCTATGATTTTCCTAAGATTTTTGCAGAAGACCCTTTCCTTTTTGGATCATCACTTTCGCATTTAGATGAAAAAACCTACCCTCAAGGAAGTGGAAATGCATTGATGACTCCTTTTATTGAAATTGAAGGAAATATTGAAAGGGAACCTGGCCCCATAGTTTTAAGTGTGCTAAAGGAAATCGGCTGGTCAATAAAGTAAATTAGTTCAATTTAGTAGGTGGCACTTAAACTGTAAATCGATAAGAATACATTTTTTTTTCATTCTGCCTACAATCGAATTTTATAACTAAAGTAGCAAGAACTATTTGTGATTTAGCTGGTGAAAAAGAGCTTAATGGAAGTCATATTTCTGAAGCCATTCAATACCGTTCTTTAGATAGAGAAGGTTGGTTGGGTTAACCTATAATTTTAATATTAGCTCTTAGCCCTTCAATAATACCTTGAATGTTCTTTACAGTATCACTTAAGTAGTATTTAACTACTACATGAGGTATTCTTATGGTAGTAAATCCATTTTTAAAGGAATGCATAGCTTGCTCTAAATCATTAATAGCTTGGTCATGAGTAATTAACTCATAATCGGTGTCTATTTCAATATTTAGTTTTACCCTTGCGATTGCAATATCTACAGATTTTTTTCCATCCCACCATTCTAGCATAGGATTGGTCCCAGCTTGTTTTAGGGCATAGAATAGTTGAACAGCCTCAACAGAGGTTCCATTATCTAAGATTACTTTTTTAATAAGCTTGGTGTGTCTTGCACATAATTCTACGCCTAGAGAATCCATAGCGTTTCTGTGCTCGTCATAGCCGATGTTTTTACCACAATCTTTGCAGGTCATATTAGTAGGTCGATTTGTTTTTAATAATAAGATTTGGGATAAGTATAACAGCGACATTTTTAGAATAGTATTTATATTCGATGAATAGCACCCAACTTTTAGATGAACTGCATTTTTTTAGATGAACAGTAATTTTAAATGTTAAAATTGTGGTGAAAATTTATTTTACGATGGTTTATTTTAGCCTATATTGGAACTACGTTTATGCAATACATTAATTATGTTTAAAAAAATAGGTCCAGGGGTTTTAATTGCGGCAGCTTTTATAGGTCCAGGTACAGTCACTGCCTGTACTTTGGCTGGGGTTGAGTTTGGGTATTCGCTGTTATGGGCTATGCTGGTGTCAATTATCGCTACGGTAGTTCTCCAAGAAATGTCTGCACGGTTAGGTATTATCACCCAAAAAGGTTTAGCCGATGTTATAAAAGCAGAATTGCATACCAAATGGATACGTATAAGTGTAGTGCTAATTATTTTAGCAGCTATAGTTATAGGAAATGCTGCTTATGAAGGTGGTAATATTGGCGGTGGTGTTTTAGGGATGCAAGCTATCTTTGGCTCAGCACACACCTTGTATTACCCTTGGATAATAGGTGGACTCGCATTTATACTATTGTACTTTGGTAATTATAAGGTCTTAGAAAAAGTCTTTGTGGCTTTGGTGAGTTTAATGAGTATCTCCTTTTTAATAACAGCTTTAATGATAGGGCCAAATATTTTAGCCGTTTTAAAGGGAATGCTAATCCCAAGTTTGTCTAAGGATAGTGTTTTTACAGTAATTGCTTTAGTAGGTACAACTGTGGTTCCTTATAACTTATTTTTACACGCCTCTTTAGTAAGTAAAAAGTGGAAACATAAAACCGATTTAAAAGTGGCTAAGCGCGATTCCTTTCTCGCAATAGTTTTAGGCGGTGTAGTATCGCTTAGTATCATTATAACTGCTACAGGCATTAATGGCTCAGAAGTAAATTCTGTTATTGATTTAGCCAAAGGCTTAGAACCACTCTATGGCAAAAGTGCTAAATACTTTATAGGTATAGGCTTATTTGCAGCCGGTATAACTTCGGCAATTACGGCACCTATGGCAGCAGCTTTTGTAGCTAGTAGTTGTTTTGGATGGGCTCCAGATTTTAAGAACAGAAAGTTTAGGGCTGTATGGATAATAATTCTTTGTTTAGGATTATTGCTGATTTTCTTTGGCTCTAATGTTGAGCTTATTCGGTTTTATAGTTTTGTTTTAACGCCAATAGAAATCATAAAATTTGCTCAAATCACTAATGGAATTCTTTTACCAGTAATTGCTATATTCTTACTATGGGTAGTAAATAAAAAGTCGGTGATGGGAGAATATAAGAATACCGTGCCCCAGAATATAATAGGATTCATTATTATACTATTCGCAATCGCACTGGGCGTAAAAGCAATATTAAGGGTAATTGAACTTATCTAAAAAAATATGAAGGTTGATATAAATTGTGATGTTGGAGAGGGTTTAGATAATGAAGCTCAACTACTACCGTATATATCTTCATGTAATATCGCTTGTGGAGCACATGCTGGCGATACCGATACGATAACTAAAGTGGCATTGCTAGCAAAGGAGCATCATGTAAAGGTGGGTGCTCATCCAAGTTATCCAGACAGGGCTAATTTTGGGAGAGTGGCTATTACTATATCTAGAGAAGCACTCAAAGAAAGTATTCAATCGCAACTAAGAACATTTCAAAAAATAATGGTATCAAATGCAGTTCAATTAAATCATATTAAACCTCACGGTGCTTTATATAATGTCTTAGCGACAGATGTAGATACTGCTCAAACCTTTTTAGAAGCTATAAAAGAATATAAAAAAGAAGTTGCCTTATATGTGCCTTACAATTCTATAATTGAAAAAGAAGCAAAACAAAAAGGTTTTAAAATTATACGCGAAGGTTTTTGTGACCGAAACTATAATGACGATTTAACTTTAGTCTCTAGAAAAAAAGAAAAAGCTTTAATAACGCAACCAAATGAGGTTTTAAAACATGTATTACGCATCATAAAAGAAGAGGCAGTAGAGACGGTGTCTGGAAAACTAAAACCGATGAAGGCAAATACATTATGTATACATGGAGATAGTCCTAATGCTGTAAAAATACTGAGACATCTTTATAGCGAATTGCCTAAGAATAGTATTACTATTGACAAATGAAAAAATACCCTATAACATTTAAAGATTTTGGGCAGAGCGCTATTCTTGTAGAATGGCCTAATGAAGTCAGTGAAGAAATTTTAGAAGATATTATTCAATATAAAACTACCCTAGAGGCGGAATTAAGTGAAAATTTCGAATTCGTTATAGCATACAACTCTTTAACCATTATTGATAACGAGAAAAAATTGGACTTAAAAGTACTGGAAACGCAATTGGTTAATTTGTATCAGAAAGAAACTGATTTTAAAAAAAGAGAAAGAATACTTTGGGAAATACCTGTTTGTTATGATGCAGAATTTGGTATTGATTTAGAAGAAGTTGCATCAAATCTAAAAATTACTGTTTCAGAATTAATAGAAAAACATACTTCGTACACATATACAGTATATGGAATAGGCTTTTTGCCTGGCTTTTTATATTTAGGAGGTTTACCTAATACTATGGAGACTAAACGTAGAGCAAGTCCAAGATTAAAAGTAGTTAAAGGGGCTGTTGGATTGGCAGGTAAACAAACCGGAATATACCCTCAAGAATCACCTGGAGGGTGGAATATTATCGGCAATTGTCCAATACCTATCTTTAATGTAAAAAGTGAGACCCCATGTTTTGTAAACGTGGGCGACAAAATACAATTTAAGGCTATTACTAGAGCAGTGTATAAACTTCAAAAAATAGAAGCAGAAATAGGTATTTACAAATTAAATAAAACGCTTATAGATGCTTAGAGTTTTAAAACCTGGATTTTATACTAGTCTGCAAGATAAAGGTAGGTTTGGATATAGAGACAAAGGAGTTCCTGTTTCTGGTGCTATGGATATGAATACTGTTTTTAGACTTAATGCGCTTCTTGAAAATAAGAAGAATGCTAGCGTTTTAGAAATAACAATGACGGGACCAACGCTACTTTTTGAAAAAAGCACCTATATAGCCCTTGGAGGGGCTCTGCTTTCTCCTACGCTTAATAACACACCTATTTGTAATAATAAAATCTATAAAATTAATAAAGGGGATATTCTTTCTTACGGAAGGTTAGAGAAAGGATTTAGGGCTTATTTAGCTGTTAAAGATGGGTTTAAGGATACTGAAATTCTTGGTAGTAGCTCTCAATATTACCCGATCACTGAAAATAAATGTATTGCAGAGCAACAAGAGATAGACTTTGATGAAGTAAAAGTTTTTGAGCCTAAAATTTCTGAATTAAAAATGGATAGTCTTTTGGACATAAACCTATTAGAGGTTACTAGGGGTCCTGAATTTACTGTGTTAGATGATAAGCAATTAGCGCAATTATTTGCAAAAGAATTTACAGTTTCTAAAGACAATAACAGAATGGCATACCAGTTAAATGAAGTAATTGAAGGGAACTCAGCTACAATGCTAACTTCTGCTACGCAGCCTGGCACGGTGCAACTAACACCGTCGGGTAAATTAATTATTCTCATGAAGGATGGGCAAACTACGGGCGGGTATCCTAGAATTTTACAACTCACAGAAGAGGCAATTTGTGTATTAGCTCAAAAAAAGACTTCAGATAGTTTAATTTTTAAATTGATTTAGACTTTAAAATAGACCTCGTTAAATGGAATACGAAAACGATTACCATAAATTCCATTCTCATCTCTTACACCACAAGCGATAACCATATTAATTTCTGCTCCTCTGGGTAAATGGAGGAGCTTCTTAACCAATAATGTATCACTACCTTCCATTGGGCAAGTGTCGTAGTTAATAGCCGCCATACTTATCATAAAATTCTGAGCGGCTAAACCAGCACTTTTATGAGCTACAATGCGCATATCAGAATTTCTAACTTGTCTATATGTGGGTTTAAATAAACCCACTATTTGAAAAATACTATATTTTAACCAGCCAAATATTCCCAGAAAATCAAAGTAAATCGTAGGAATTAACTTTTTATAGTAATTCAAAGCAAACCTTTCTCTTTTGGTATATTCTGTTATAGGCTTATTGTCTAGTGAATTTTCTAAAAATTGAACATTTGCTTTTGCTCTTTTGGCCCATAGGTCTTTTCGAGTAACTATGACTACCATCTGCTTGGCATACTTAGCTGCATTCTGGTCTAAACAAGCTCGTGTCATTTTCTCAAGCACATTTGTGTCAGTTATATGATAAAACTCCCACAATTGTAAATTACTGCTAGTCGCTGCTAAAGTGGCATTCTTGATACAATTTTCAACTTTTTTAGTATCTAATTTTTCATCGGCTTTAAAAACTCTAATGGAACGTCTATAATGTATTGCTTCGGTTACTGTTTTTTCCATAGTTGGCTAAGATATTACTATTCATAATAGCTAAAACTATTTAAAAAATAAAATGTAATGGTTTTAATAGAATTAATTAAGTAAGTGAATGTTGGATTTTAAATTGACTTAGTTTATTGTAAATC
>CAZLUS010000110.1:0-7956 GCA_964562775.1 uncultured Flavobacteriaceae bacterium
TCCAAAACTACAAAAGGAATTATCATTTCTTCTAAACTTAGGCCACCATGTTGGTAGGTGTTTCTATAGTAACTAACATAATGATTGTAATTGTTAGGATAAGCAAAAAACAAATCATTTTTAGCAAAAATAAAAGAACTACTTACATTAATAGTAGGTAGGTGAATTTCTTTTGGATCTTTAGCGGCAAGCACTTCTTTGTCTTCATAAGTAAGGCTACGCCCTGTTTTGTAACGTAGGTTTAAACTAGTATCTCGGTCACCAATAACCTTAGAAGGGTGCTTTACATTTATAGTACCGTGATCGGTAGTGATAATCAATTTTTGTCCTAGGCTTTGCGCTTGCTGTATAATATCAAGTAGGGGGGAGTTTTTAAACCAACTTACCGTTAAAGAACGATAGGCTTTATCATTGCTTGCAAGCTCTTTTATAACTTCCATTTCCGTTTTAGAATGAGAGAGCATATCTACAAAGTTGTAGACTAAAACGGTTAAATCGTTATCTTTTTGCGAACGATAGTTTTGCGCTAATTGTTTTCCTTGTTTAAGGTTTACAATTTTGTGATAGTCCCATTTAAGGTCCAATCCTAATCTTTTTAACTGTGCGCCTAAAAATTCTTTTTCAAATAAATTTTTTCCACCCTCGTCGGTATCGTTTTTCCACCAATTAGGGTGTTGTTTTTGCATATCTAAGGGCGTAAGTCCAGAAAATATAGCATTACGTGCATATTGCGTAGCTGTAGGTAGAATGGAGAAGTAGGCTTCTTCTTTTTTCTTTTTATAGTAAGGAGCAAGCGTTTCTTCAAAAGCTAACCATTGGTCATAGCGTAAATTATCAACAACGACCAAGAGCGTTTTTTCTTCTTTAAGTTCAGGTTGTATTAATTTTTTGAATAGTGTGTGTGATAGTACAGGACCATCAGTAGCAGTAAACCAATTGCTATAGTTCTTGTCAACAAATTTACTGAACTGGGTATTTGCTTCAATTTTTTGTGATTCTAAAATCTCAAACATGCCAGAATCTTCAATTTCTTCGAGTTGTAATTCCCAAAAAATCAATTTTTTATAGAGTTCTGCCCATTCTTCGTAGCTATTTACCATAGATAAATCCATAGCTATTTTGCGAAACTCTTGTTGGTAATTAGCAGTTGTACGTTCTGAAACTAATCTAGAATTATCTAAGCTTTTCTTTAAGCTTAAAAGAATTTGATTGGGGTTTACAGGTTTTATTAGGTAATCGGCAATTTTACTACCTATGGCCTCATCCATTATATATTCTTCTTCACTTTTTGTAATCATAACAACAGGTAAAGAAACATCTATTTGTTTAATTTCAGTTAGAGTCTCTAAACCTGAAAGACCAGGCATATTTTCGTCTAGAAAAACAATATCAAAAGTATTTTTTTTCATCTCTTCAATAGCTTCTTGTCCGCTTTTACAAGTAGTTACTTCGTAATTTTTTCTTTCAAGAAATAGAATGTGAGGTTTTAATAGGTCTATTTCATCATCGACCCAAAGGATAGAAATTTTTTTCATATAAGTGTAACAATTATTAAATGTAAGCTTTTAAAAATGATAGTTGAACTGATCACAAACTTTAGTAAAAAGGTCTCGTTAGTATTGCATAAATTTGAAAACTGATTATTCAAAAATCATTAAACTTGGCACAAACCAATAAGCTTAAAATATTTAACGATCCAATCTATGGTTTTATTGGCACTCCCAATGAACTTATTTTTAACTTAATCGCTCACCCTTTCTTTCAAAGGCTTCGCAGAATATCGCAGATGGGACTTTCTTTTTTAGTCTATCCTGGAGCACATCATACTCGTTTTCATCACGCATTGGGTAGTATGCATTTAATGCAGAAGGCAATTAGCGTATTGCGTTTTAAAAAAGTTACCATTACCAAAGAAGAAGAAACAGCGTTATTGGCTGCTATTTTATTACACGATATGGGTCATGGTCCTTTTTCTCATGCGCTTGAAGGTGTTTTAGTAACTAAAATTGACCACGAGACTATTTCCTTACGTTTTATGGAAATCTTAAACCAAGAGTTTGAGGGTGCATTAGATACAGCGATTTCAATTTTTAAAGGGGAGTATCCAAAGAAATTTTTAAATCAGTTAGTATCGAGTCAATTAGATATGGACCGATTAGATTATTTAAAAAGAGATAGTTTTTATACAGGCGTTACTGAAGGAAATATTAGTTCTGATCGAATAATTAGTATGCTTACAGTTGTAAATAATGAACTGGTTGTTGAGGAAAAGGGCATCTACTCAATAGAAAAATTTTTAATGGCTAGACGCTTTATGTATTGGCAAGTTTACTTACACAAAACAAGCTTAGTAGCCGAACAATTGTTGATTAAAGTAATACAAAGAGCCCGCGAATTACTTTTAAACAAAGAAGAATTAAAATGTTCTAATACACTTTTGCATTTTCTCAAGCGTAGTTGCTCAAGCGATTTTAATAAAGAAACCTTAGTTCTTTTTTCGCAGTTAGATGATGTAGATATATTAGCCGCTTTAAAGATATGGCAATCGCATTCAGATTTTGTGTTATCTAAAATGGCAGCAATGCTACTCAATAGAGATTTGCTTAAAATTACAATTCAAGATAAACCCTTATCGCAGGAGTTAGTTTTAAAGAAAAAAGCCTGGGTAAAGACAAATTATAACTTGAGTGATAAGGCATTAGATTATTTTGTTTTTTCTGGTAGAATTAGCAATACCGCGTATAATGAAAAGCAACAAAATATTAATATTATAAAAAAGAATGGTGAGCTTACAGATGTAGCTAAAGCATCTGACCATCTAAATTTAAGAGCTTTATCAAAAAAGGTAACCAAATATTATGTTTGCTATCCAAAGGAAAGCGTTTAACAAATTTTATTACTTTTGCCAGAATGAAACTACAATCAATTTAAAAAACCTATTTATAAAAGTGTAGTTTTAGTTTAAATGAGAGAACGAGTGCAGCGAGTGGTTACACGCGTCCTTAAATTTTATGATAATTTGTTATAACAAAGTATAAAATTTTAAACGTTTGAAATTTACTGCCACCCAAATTGCCGGAATTTTAGAAGGAAAAGTTGAGGGTAACCCCGAAGCTGAGGTATATAAGCTTTCTAAAATAGAAGAAGGTGAAAAAGGCTCTTTAACCTTTTTAGCAAATCCAAAATACACTTCTTATATATATTCAACAAAGGCTTCTGTTACTATTGTAAATGAAGACTTTGTGCCAGAACAAGATTTAACTACAACCCTAATAAAAGTTGAGGATGCTTATAAATCTTTCTCAAAACTTTTAGAGTATTACAATCAGGTAAAGAATAATAAAGTGGGTATAGAAACCCCATCATTTATGTCTGAAACTGCCAGCCATGGAAAAGACTTTTATCTTGGTGCTTTTGCCTATATAGGGGAAAATGTAAAAATTGGTAATAATGTAAAAATATACCCTAATGTATACATTGGTGACAATGTTACTATAGGCGATAATGTGCAATTATTTGCGGGCGCAAAAGTGTATTCAGAGTCTGTAATTGGTAACGAATGTGTAATCCATAGTGGTGCAGTAATTGGTGCCGATGGATTTGGTTTTACTCCAAATGAAAAAGGAGAATATAGCAAAGTGCCACAAACAGGTAATGTAATTTTAGAAGATAATGTAGACGTTGGAGCAGGAACAACTATAGATAGAGCTACTTTAGGCTCCACAATTTTAAGAAAAGGGGTTAAGATTGATAATCAAATACAAATAGCTCATAATGTAGAGATTGGTGAACATACTGCTATTGCTGCTCAAACTGGTATTGCTGGGTCTACAAAAATTGGTAAGAATTGTTTAATTGGCGGACAAGTAGGTATCGTTGGGCATATTACTATAGGTGATAGGGTTCGTATTCAAGCACAATCTGGTATTGGAAGAAATGTAAAAGATGATGAAGTTTTACAAGGTTCCCCAGCATTAAATTATGGCGACTATAATAAGTCTTATGTTCATTTTAAGAATTTACCTAAACTAGCTAATCAAGTAAATAGTTTAGAAAAAAGAGTTGACAACTAAAATAACTAATGTGAAGCAGCATACAATTGCAAAAGAGGTTACACTAAAGGGTGTTGGATTGCATACAGGAGAAAATGTCACTATGAAATTTATTCCTGCAAAGGATAATCATGGTTATGCTTTTAAACGAGTGGATTTAGAAGGTGCGCCCGTTATTGAGGCAGATGCTAATTATGTTATTAATACCCAACGTGGTACCAATTTAGAAAAAAATGGAGTTAAAATACAGACTTCAGAACACGTATTAGCCGCTTTGGTTGGTATGGGGGTAGATAATGTTTTAATTGAGTTAGATGCTCCGGAACCACCTATTATGGATGGTTCTTCTAAGTTTTTTGTAGAAGCAATTGAAAAGGCGGGAATTGTTGAACAAGAACAAGAACGCGACGAATACATAGTTAAAGATGTTATTTCGTATAGAGACGAAACATCAGGTAGTGAAATTACGATTATTCCTTCTGATGAATACCAAGTAACAACCATGGTCGATTTTGGTACTAAGGTGCTAGGAACTCAGAATGCTACCTTGGAAAAACTTTCAGATTTTAAATTAGAAATAGCTTCTGCAAGAACATTTAGCTTTTTACATGAGTTAGAAATGCTCTTAGAAAACGGACTTATTAAGGGCGGAGATTTAAACAATGCTATTGTTTATGTTGATAAGGAAATTTCTGAATCTACAATGAAGAGGCTTGAGAAAGCTTTTAATAAAAAGAAACTTTCAGTAAAGCCTAATGGAATTTTAGATAACCTTACTTTGCATCAACCTAATGAAGCGGCTAGACATAAATTGTTAGATGTTATAGGAGATTTAGCACTTACCGGAACTAGAATTCGTGGAAAAGTAATTGCCAATAAACCAGGGCATTATGTAAATACTCAGTTTGCTAAAAAGCTTGCTAAGATTATAAAAAATGACAGGAGGAATTATGTTCCAGAAGTAGACTTGCACGCAAAGCCCTTAAAGGATATCACTGCAATTATGGAAATGCTTCCACACAGACCTCCATTTTTATTAGTTGATAAAATATTAGAGCTTTCGGATCAGCATGTTATTGGGATTAAAAATGTTACCATGAACGAGCCTTTCTTTGTCGGTCATTTTCCTGGTGCACCAGTTATGCCTGGAGTATTACAGTTAGAAGCGATGGCTCAAACAGGGGGTATATTGGTTTTAAGTACTGTTCCTGATCCAGAAAACTATTTAACATATCTGCTAAAGATTGATAATGTAAGATATAAGCAGCAAGTTGTACCTGGTGATACACTTATTTTTAAATTGGATTTAATGACACCAATCCGTAGAGGCTTGTGCCAAATGCAAGCACGCGCATATGCAAATGGTAAATTAGTGTCTGAGGCTGAAATAATGGCACAAATTGTTAAAGTAAAAGGAGATAAATAATGAATCAACCCTTAGCATACGTACATCCTGGGGCAAAAATTGCCAAAAACGTAGTTATTGAGCCATTTAGCACAATACATAATAATGTGATTATTGGTGAAGGTACATGGATTGGCTCTAATGTTACTATTATGGAAGGTGCCCGTATTGGTAAAAACTGTAATATTTTTCCTGGAGCAGTAATTTCTGCACCGCCGCAAGATTTAAAATATAACGGAGAAGAAACCGTAGTAGAGATTGGAAATAATACCACCGTTAGAGAATGTGCTACTATTAACAAAGGTACAGCTGATCGTATGAAAACGGTTATAGGAAAAAACTGTTTAATCATGGCGTATTGCCATATTGCACACGATTGCTTTATTGGTGATGGCTGTATTTTTAGTAACGACTCTACTTTAGCAGGACATGTTACTGTAGGTAAAAATGTTGTTTTAGCTGGTATGGTTGCTGTGCATCAATTTGTCTCGGTAGGAAATCATGCTTTTGTTACAGGAGGATCTTTAGTACGAAAAGATGTTCCACCATACGTTAAAGCAGCACGTGAACCTTTATCATATGTAGGGATTAACTCTATTGGATTAAGACGAAGAGGGTTTGAATCTGATAAGATTAAAGAAATACAAGATATTTACCGCATTTTATATCAAAAAAATTATAATAATTCGCAGGCTGTAGAAATTATTGAAGCTGAAATGGAAGCTACACCAGAGCGCGATGAGATTTTACAGTTTATTAGAGATTCCCAGCGTGGAATTATGAAAGGATATTTTAGCACAAATTAAATATGGCAAGTACATCAGATATTAGAAAAGGATTGTGTATTAAATACAATCACGACATTTTTAAAATAATTGAGTTTTTACATGTAAAACCAGGTAAAGGACCTGCTTTTGTTAGAACCAAACTAAAAAGTGTAACCACAGGTAAAGTTATTGATAATACTTTTTCTGCAGGACATAAAATTGATGACGTTCGTGTAGAAACACATTCATATCAATATTTATATCCAGAAGGTGATACGTATCATTTTATGAATACGAGTGATTATAACCAAATTACACTTCAAAAAGGAGCATTAGACGCTCCAGATTTATTAAAAGAAGGAGAGGTTGTAAAGATATTGTTTAATACAGAAGACAACATGCCACTTTCTGTTGATATGCCTGCTAGTGTTATTCTGGAGGTTACAGAATCTGAGCCTGGAGTTAAAGGAAATACGGCAACAAATGCAACTAAACCAGCAGTGGTAGAAACAGGGGCTCGTATAAATGTACCTCTTTTTATCAATGAAGGAGACAAAATTAAAGTAGACACAGAAAAAGGTGTATACTTAGAGCGAGTAAAAGAATAGAATTAATGAAATTCCCAAAACCCTATACTTTACAAGAAATTGCAGCCCTTATTAATACCAAATATGTAGGGGCTTCCGATTTTAAGGTTTTAGGAATGAATGAAATTCATGTTGTTGAAGCTGGCGATATTGTTTTTGTTGACCATCCCAAGTATTACGATAAAGCACTAAATTCTGCTGCTACAACGATACTCATTAATAAAGAAGTTGAATGTCCTCAAGGGAAATCACTTTTAATTTCTGACGACCCATTTAGAGATTTCAACAAGCTTACAAGGCATTTTAAACCATTTACAGTATCAAAAACAAGTATTTCTACTACTGCTGTAATTGGTAAAAACACAGTAATTCAGCCTAATTCATTCGTTGGAAACAATGTTGTAATAGGTAAAAACTGCTTTATACATTCTAATGTTTCTATTTATGACGATTGTATTATTGGAGATAATGTTACGATACATGCTGGGACCATCTTAGGAGCTGATGCTTTTTATTATAAAAAACGACCAGAGGGTTACGATAAGCTAATTTCTGGTGGAAAAGTAGTTATAAAAGACAATGTTGATATTGGTTCTGGTTGTACTATTGACAGAGGTGTTACAGGAGACACAACAATTGGTGAAGGGTCTAAACTAGATAATCAAATACAGATAGGACATGACACTGTGCTAGGTGAAAAATGTTTAATAGCTTCTCACACAGGTATTGCAGGTTGTGTTGTTTTAGAAGACGAAGTAACATTATGGGGTCAAGTAGGTGTTATAAGTGGTATTACAATAGGTAAAGGGGTTGTTGTTTATGCGCAATCTGGTGTTGCAACTTCTTTAGAGGCTGGTAAAACTTACTTTGGTAGCCCTGCAGTAGAAGCCAGAGCAAAAATGAAAGAATTAGCAACTATTAAAAATATGCCTTCGATTCTAAAAAAAATAGAAAATAAATAGCTTAATAATATGTTTCAAGTACTATTTTTGTTGGCGTTAATAAAGAAATAGTTATGAGTGTTTTAGTAAATAAGGATTCAAAAATAATTGTACAAGGTTTTACAGGTAGTGAAGGTACTTTTCATGCCGAGCAAATGATTGACTACGGTACTAATATTGTTGGCGGTGTTACTCCTGGTAAGG
>CAZLUS010000111.1:0-1656 GCA_964562775.1 uncultured Flavobacteriaceae bacterium
ATCATATACGTAACTATAATCAATTCTAACTCATCTGGATATATTCTAGAGCTGAGTTCGAAACATAATTACGATTAACCAAAATCTTTGGAATCCTAAGACTTGGTCTATTAAGTTATTGTAAAAATTCTATTGAACTTATTACGCCCAACAGAATGTGATAAAGAGTAATTTTTTTTCATCCTCGTGGATTATTAGATTAGTAAATTGGTTTTACTTATTTTGAGGAAGTTCATACAGTGTTCAATTGTGAAGAAATCCAAAAAAATTAAGTGCCTGAATGTATAATATTCTAACAAGAAAAAGAATAACGTTTTTAATGAAAAGGCATTTTTTTCGATGAAATACACTTTTAAAACGCTAAAATGTAATTTGCTTAACAAATCTTAGCATTTATTTTTAGAAGTATGTATAAAAAAACTAGCTTATATTTAAACCTTGTGGATTATATTTTACTCCTTTTAAAAAGGATATTTAAAAATCTAGAATGAAATCGCTAAAAAAATATTTAAAAACTAAAAAATACACTACAGTATCGTTAGTACTAACTGCCACCAACCATTTTGAAGTTACTGCTAAAATTAATGGTGTATCTGGGCGGTTTATTTTAGATACTGGTGCTTCTAATACTTGTATTGGTATTGATAAAATTGATTTTTTTAATTTGATTTCTGAAGCTTCTGAAGTTAAGGCTGCTGGTGCTGGTGCCACCGAAATGAAAACACTAGTTTCTAATAAAAACAAAATGCAGTTAGGCAAGTGGAAAAAGAGAAAACATAAAATAATGCTGTTTGATTTAGTGCATGTAAACGAAGCGTTAACTAATCACAAAGCCTTACCTGTAGATGGCATAATAGGTGCCGATATTTTAAAAAAGGGGAAAGCCATAATAGATTACGACAAAAAACTTTTATATCTAAAAAAGAAATAAAAAAGGCTCATTATATAATGAGCCTTTTAAATATAGTATGTAAAGCAGAATTACAATTCCAATGCTTTTTCAACATTATTATCCATTAATAATTCTTGAGGGTTTTCTAAAGCTTCTTTAACAGCTACTAAAAATCCTACCGATTCTTTACCATCTATAATTCTATGGTCATAAGAAAGTGCAACATACATAATTGGTGCAATTACAACGGCACCATCTTTAGCAATAGGTCGCTCTACAATATTATGCATCCCTAAAATAGCACTTTGAGGTGGATTGATAATTGGCGTTGATAACATTGAACCAAAAACACCACCATTGGTAATTGTAAAAGTACCACCTGTCATTTCATCAACTGTAATCTCTCCTTCTCTGGCACGAATAGCTAATCTTTTCACTTCGGCTTCTACCCCTCTAAAAGTTAAGTTTTCTGCATTTCTAATCACAGGAACCATTAATCCTTTTGGTCCAGATACTGCAATACTGATATCGCAAAAATCATACGTCAACATTTCTTTATCATCTATCATAGAATTTACTGATGGATACATTTCTAATGCCCTTACAACAGCTTTTGTAAAGAATGACATAAAACCTAAACTAACGCCATGTTTGCCCTTAAATGTTTCTTTATATTGTTTACGCAGTTCAAAAATAGGAGACATATCTACTTCGTTAAAAGTAGTTAGCATTGCTGTTTCATTCTTAGCAGCAACTAAACGTTC
>CAZLUS010000111.1:1756-5024 GCA_964562775.1 uncultured Flavobacteriaceae bacterium
GCCTGGTCTTTCTCTACATAATCACCATCTTGCACCAACCATTCTGCAATCTCTACTTCGGTTATAGACTCTCCCGGGGAGGGTACTTTCATTTCTAAAATCATCTTACTTTCCTTTATTTCGAGTTTGTTTATTCTTTATCTTATAAAATTATCTTTTGTTTTATCGAAAACATATTCTATTACCTGTTGATGTCTTCTCATAGAACGCACTGCACTACCAGCAGCAGGTGCTCCGTAATATCTTCTAGAAGCAACTCTAAATGTTTTTGCTTCTTCTAAATACATAAAAAGGTGAGACCAAGCCCCCATATTTCTTGGCTCCTCTTGAGCCCAAACTATATCCTTGGCTTTAGCATACTTTTTAAGTGTCTTTCTAATTGCATTAGCCGGAATAGGAAACAATTGTTCTAATCTAACAAGAGCTACATCATCTCTACCCGTTTCTTCTTTTTTAGCAAGCAAATCGTAATAAAATTTACCTGTACAAAATACTAATGTTTTTGTTTTAGCAGCTGTAGCATTAGCATCATCTATTAATTCTTGAAAACTTCCTGTTGCTAGCTCCTCTTTTGTAGAAACCACTTTTGGGTGTCTTAACAAACTTTTAGGTGTAAAGACTACTAAAGGTTTTCTAAATTCTGCTTTCATTTGTCGACGTAGCAAATGAAACATATTAGCAGGTGTTGTAACATCTGCAACATACATATTATCTTTTGCACAAAGTTGTAAATAACGCTCCATACGTGCCGAAGAATGTTCTGCTCCTTGACCCTCATAACCATGAGGAAGTAATAAAACCAGTCCGTTTTGCAATTTCCATTTATCTTCTGCTGAAGAAAGATACTGGTCTATTACAATTTGTGCACCATTACTAAAATCGCCAAACTGAGCTTCCCAAATGGTTAGTGTATTAGGATTTGCCATGGCATAACCATAATCAAATGCCATTACTGCGTATTCTGACAAAAATGAATTATAAATATGGAATTTTCCATTCTGATTAGCTCCCAATTCATTTAGTAAAGTCACCTCTTCTTCATGCATTTCTGTCTTAATCACAGCATGCCTATGTGAGAATGTGCCACGCTCCACATCTTGACCAGACATACGAACATCATGACCTTCTTCTATAAGAGAGCCATACGCTAACAATTCTCCCATAGCCCAGTCTAAGCTATTGTCTTCAAAATACATTTTATGGCGCCCTTGCACCAAACGTTCTAGTTTACGCAAGAACTTTTTACCTTCTGGTAATTTTGTAATGCTTGTCGCTATTTTATCAAGCTTTTTTATAGGGTAAGTGGTGTCAATAGGTTTTAGCATAGCCACTTCTGTCATGACTTTAAAACCTTTCCACTCATCTTTCATAAATGCAGTGATTCGCGTTTTTTCTACTTTTCTAGAATCTAATAAATCTTCTTCAAGATTTTTCTTGTATTCTGATTCTATCTTTTTTACATGACCTTCATCTATAACACCTTCAGCTAATAGTTTAGCAGCATAAATATCTCTTGGATTCTTATGCTTTGATATTAATTTATATAGAAGCGGTTGGGTAAATTTAGGTTCATCTCCTTCATTATGTCCATATTTTCTATAGCCTAGTAAATCTAAAAAGACATCGCATTTAAATCGCATTCTATATTCTAAAGCAAAGGTTGCCGCGTGAACAACAGCCTCTGCATCATCTGCATTAACATGCAATACTGGTGAGAGGGTCACTTTAGCAACATCTGTACAATAAGTAGACGATCGTGCATCTAAATAATTTGTTGTAAAACCTATTTGATTATTTACAACTATATGTATTGTTCCTGCTGTTTGGTAGCCATCTAATTGCGCCATTTGAATAGTCTCATAAACTACCCCTTGACCTGCAAAAGCTGCATCACCGTGTACAAGTATTGGAAGAACTTCTGAACTGTTTTCTTGATGCGAACTATCTTGCTTTGCACGTGTAATACCTTCTACAACACCATTTACGGTTTCTAGGTGTGATGGATTAGGTGCAATATTCATATTCATAATCTTACCAGAATCTGTTTCACGAAGAGATGTCCAGCCCAAATGATATTTTACATCACCATCAAAAATTGTTTCTTCATAGTCTTTTCCGTCAAACTCACTAAAAATATCTTTAGGTGATTTCCCAAAGATATTGGTAAGTACACTTAGGCGTCCTCTATGCGCCATCCCCATTACCATTTGTTTAACACCAGCATCTGCCGCTTTTTCAATAATAGTATCTAAAGCAGGAATTAAAGATTCGCCACCTTCTAAAGAGAAGCGTTTTTGACCTACGTATTTGGTATGTAGAAAACTTTCAAATGAAACAGCTTCATTTAATTTTCCAAGAATATTCTTTTTTTCGTCCGCAGTATAATTAGGACGATTATCATTAACATTAAGCCAGTCTTGAATCCATTGAATACGTTCCGGTGTACGAATATACATGTACTCTACCCCAATAGCATCGCAATAAATACTTTCTAGGTGTTCAATAATCTTACTTAGACTAGATGCTCCAATACCAATAACATTACCAGCATCAAACACGGTATCCATATCACTTTGACTAAGACCAAAGTTTCCAATATCTAAATTAGGTTCGTATTTGCGTCTTTCTCTAACCGGATTGGTTTGTGTAAAAAGATGGCCTCTTGAGCGATATCCATCTATTAAATTTATTACGTCAAATTCTTTCTGAAGCGATTCTGGCATTGCAATATGCTGCCCATTTGCGATTGCTGTAATATCCAATTCATCTAATGAACTCTCCATCCCAAAATCAAAACCTTGAAAAAAGGACCTCCAACTTGGTTCTACACTATCTGGGTTTTTTGTATAACGTTCGTAGAGTTCAGAAAAAAAGGAAGTATGTGCTGCGTTAAGAAACGAATATTTATCCATTAATACTATCTTGTAAGACTTTTAACTAAAGTAAATCAAAAATACAATAAATTGGTATAGTTAACATTATATTTAAATCTAACCCTACAAATTTTAAAACAAATGATAAAGTTGACTAAATTTTTTAGAAAGTATCCTTTATTATTACTAGTGCTGGTTTATACTATTTCTGCGAATGCTCAAAAAACAAATGGAAATAGTGACTTCTGGAATAACGTAAATTATGGTGGTGGATTTGGATTGGGAATAGGTAATAATTCATTTAATTTAGCTCTTTCGCCTAGTGCTATATATAGCGTTAGCGAAGATTTTTCTACTGGGCTTAGTTTAAATGCTAACTATTCTAAATTTGGGGA
>CAZLUS010000111.1:5124-7887 GCA_964562775.1 uncultured Flavobacteriaceae bacterium
CCAAATTCTTTTGCATTATCACCATGTTTATAGACACCTGCATCTGTACCAAAAGCAATAGGTACGCCCTTTTTAAAAGCTTTTCTAAAATTCTCTTCACTCACAGGACCTATCTCTCTTGCTTTTTTAGCCACAACCTCAGGTAAAAACCCTGGAATGTCAGCCATTTTAGCAGCTTCCTTACCCGCAGAAATAGTAGGTACTAAATAGGTGTTGTATTGCACCATTAAATCCATAGTAGGTTCTTTCATTAAAGTACCATGCTCTATCGTTTTTATACCTGCTTTAATTGCTCTTCGCATTCCTTCATCACCATGTGCGTGAGCAGCAGTAAGCATACCATAATCTTTGGCAGTTGCAACTATAGCTTTAATTTCTTCTTCGGTAAACTGAGGATTTTGCCCATTTTTTGCCACGCTTAAAACACCACCTGTAGCAGTTATTTTTATAACATCTGCCCCTTCTTTGTATCGTTGACGCACTGCTTTTTTTGCATCTTCTGGTGAATTTACCACACCTTCTTTAGGGCCGGGATCCCCCATTAAATCTTTACGCGTGCCATTGGTTGGGTCTGCATGACCGCCTGTAGTGGCAATCGCTTTACCTGCTGTGAAAATTCTAGGACCTATAACTACACCTTTATTAATCGCATTTTTTAAAGCAATATTAACTCCTGAACCTCCTAAGTCTCTAACTGTAGTAAAGCCTGCCATTAATGTTCTTTTTGCATATACTGTAGCTTGAAAAGCTACATCTGCATCATTTTTAGTAAATGTTTCTAAATACCTAGTAGGGCTAGATTCATTTTCTATATGAACGTGCATATCAATAAAACCAGGCGAAACTACCTTATTTTTTAAATCTATAATTATATCATTAGCACCTCCCGTAGCATAACCATCTTTAATAGATTCTATAGTTTCTCCCGAAACTATAATGGTTTTTTGAGAAAGTGTTTTTCCAGAAGCCACATCTATGACACTACCACAATGCAAATAGGTTTTTTGTGCACATAGTAGTACGGTGGAGAAAAGAAAAAAAAGCAGTATTGTATTTTTCATTTTTTAAGAAGTTATGATTAGTCTCTTTAAAAATACTAATAAAAAAGCCTAACAGGTATCTGTTAGGCTCAAACTTTAAATTTATAGCAGATTAGTTTCTTATTTTTTGTTCCCAATCCCAAGCAGATTTCATAGCATCATCTAAAGAGGATTCAGCACGCCATCCTAAAATTTCATTTGCCTTTTTTGTATCTGCATATGCTTCTATAACATCTCCTGCTCTTCTAGACACGATCCTATAATTCAATTTTTTACCCGATACGCTTTCAAAACTTTTAATAACCTCTAAAACCGAACTACCTGTACCCGTACCTAAATTAAAAACATCAAAATTTTCTTTGTTTTTATTACTCACCAATCTTTGCAATGCCTTTACATGTGCTTTTGCCAAATCTACAACATGAATATAATCTCTAATACAAGTACCATCTGGCGTTGGGTAATCATCACCAAATACAGAAAGTTGTTCTCGCATACCAACACCTGTCTGTGTTATATAAGGCACTAAGTTTTGTGGTACTCCAATAGGCAATTCACCTATTGCAATACTTGGATGCGCCCCAATTGGATTAAAATACCTTAGTGCAATAGCCGATAAATGAGGCGTAACGCTACAAATATCTCTTATAATTTCTTCCCCTACTTGTTTGGTGTTTCCGTAAGGAGATTCTGCAGGTTTTACGGGTGCACTTTCTGTTATGGGCATCTTCTCTGCTTGTCCGTATACCGTACATGAGGAACTAAAAATAAAATTAGCATTCTCTTTTTTAGATAGCTCTTGCAACATATAAGTTAAGACCCCAAGGTTGTTTTCATAATAAAGTAATGGGTTCTCTACACTTTCGCCAACAGCTTTAGAAGCCGCAAAATGAATTACACCATCAATAGTTGTATGCCTAGAGAAAAAGTCTTGAACCTTAGATTTATCTCTTAAATCAAAATTTTCATAATCTGGTGTTATCCCAGTAATTGCAGTAATACCATCTAAAACTTTTTCAGAAGAATTAGACAAGTTATCAATAACAACAACCTCAAAACCTTCGTTCTGGAGTTCTACTACGGTATGCGAACCTATAAAACCTAAGCCACCTGTTACAAGAATTTTCATAATTCAATTTTAATACTTCAAATATATATTGAAAAAGCACTACTGATTAACAAAATCGATAATCATGGTTGTTATATAGCTAATCTGCTCATCATCTAACTCTGTATGCATAGGCAAAGAAATAACCTCTTCTATCAATTGATTAGTCACTACAAAATTTGCTTCGATATAACGCTTATCTAAATATGCTTTTTGTTTATGAAGTGGTATAGGATAATACACCCCACATGGAATAGCATTATCATTTAAATGCTTAACTAGAGCATCTCTTTTTCCATTAGTTATTTTTAAAGTGTATTGGTGAAAAACATGGCAATCGCAAGAAGCACAAATACCTTCGCAACCATTCGTTGTTTTTGGCACTATAATATTTTTTTGTCCTTTAAAAGAATCGTTATATTTTCTAGCCGCTGCTCGTCTTTTAGTATTATATTCATCTAGCTTAGGTAGTTTAGCTCTTAAGACCGCTGCTTGAATACTATCTAATCTAGAGTTTACACCTACAACATCATGGTGATATCTTTTATACATACCATGATTTACAATACCGCGTATAGTATGTGCTAAATCATCATCATTTGTAAAAATTGCTCC
>CAZLUS010000112.1:0-7767 GCA_964562775.1 uncultured Flavobacteriaceae bacterium
GGACCCTCTGATTAACAGTCAGATGCTCTAACCAACTGAGCTAAGGAGGAATGTTTCGCCTTTAGCGGGTGCAAATATAAATTTTTCTTTAAAACACCACAAACAAATACTGTAGCTTTTTAATTAAATAAATCGTTTTATAATATTCCAGATATCATTTCCAAAAATAACGAGCATTAAACCCATTAAAATAACGAACCCAACTATCTGTCCACGTTCTAATACTTTTTGACTTGGTGCTCTTCCGCTAATCATTTCGTACAATAAAAACATTACATGACCACCATCTAAAGCTGGTATAGGAAGTATATTAAGGAAAGCTAACCAAACAGAGAACATCGCCATAAAAGACCAAAAGAATGTCCAATCCCAAGTAGTAGGCATCATTTCTACAATACCTATCGGTCCTTTAACCTGCTTTATAGCACCTGTCTTGGTATTTGCTATTACTTTAAATTGACGTATCTGATCTGTTAACACCCTAATTGTTCTTGTAAATCCTGCCGGTATGGCTTCAAAAAAACCATAGGTGTCTGTTACCATTAAAGCTTCTATTCTTTGTTGGTCAATCTCTTGTAACACTCCTAGGGCTTGGTTTTCTCCTTTGTAAGCTTGCTTGCTTAATAGCTGACCACCTCTCTTAATTTGTAGTCTTAGGGTATCAGAATTTATAGCTCTAATTTGCTTATCAAGCTCATCCCAAAAAGCAATCTTCTTACCATTTGCTTGTACAATCTTATCTCCTACTCTTATATCTATTGTTTTAGCGATAGAACTATCTGCTACATAACCAATAATAGGGGCAAATCTAGGAGACAAAAATTGACTTCTACCGTTTTCAAACAGTACTTTTTTTCCTTCATCTGGTATATTAAAAGTCATTTTTTCGCCATTACGAGATACTGTTATCTTGTCTCCGAGTACGATATCTAATCGAGCATCTCCTAAACGAGATACTTTTCTATCATCAACAGAAAGTAACAGGTCTCCGCTTTTAAGGCCTAATGCTTCACCTACTTTAGAAACTCCTATTCCGTTTTCTAATCTATCTGTAGGTATGTAAGTGTCACCATTTCCAAAAAGTAAAAAAGTGTAAATAACCCATGCCAATATAAAATTTACAATAACCCCTCCTAGCATGATAATTAAACGTTGCCAAGCTGGTTTGCTTCTAAATTCCCACGGTTTAGGCTCTTCTTTCATTTGTTCCTTATCCATGCTCTCATCGACCATGCCCGCAATCTTAACGTAGCCTCCCAAAGGCAACCACCCTATACCGTATTCTGTTTCTCCTATCTTCTTTTTTAGTAGCGAAAATTTAACATCGAAGAAAAGGTAAAATTTTTCAACCTTAGTTTTAAAATATTTAGCAGGAATAAAATGCCCTAATTCATGTAAAATAACAAGAATAGAAATGATCAAAATAAACATTACGATCTGCGTAAAAAGTCCCATCAGCTAAAATCAATTTTAATTTAAGCTGACAAAAGTAAACTTTTAACATTTCTCTAAAAAGCATTCTACCTGCTATTAGCAGTATTTATGAGTTTTTTAGCAGTATAGAGGGCTCTATTTTTTGAAAAGCTAGCTTTTGAAGAGTATTTTTGTTGCCATGCGAAAATTCTTTGCCAGATACAAGCGTTTTGCGATAGTCTTATCGCTATTGTCTATTGTAATTATTTATTTAATGTACAATGCTCTAAAGCCCGTAGAACGTTTACCTATTTACCAACCTGCAAGCTTAAATCCAGATTTAGTAGATAGCACCCTCCATTACACTAAAAAATACCATACTATAGCAGATTTTAAATTAACTAACCAGAACGGAAAAACCATTACCCAAAAAGCATACGAAGGTAAAATCTATATTGCCGATTTTTTCTTTACCACCTGCCCTAGCATATGCCCAATAATGACCAAAAATATGCTAACAATACAAGAAGCAACTATAAACGATGATGATATTATGTTATTATCACATTCTGTTACTCCCCAGATTGATTCTGTTGCGCAATTAAAAAAATACGCTTTAGAAAAAGGTGTTATAGATAGCAAATGGAATTTAGTAACAGGTGATAAAAAACAAATTTATGAGCTTGCTAGAAAATCTTATTTTGCAGTTTTAGATGATGGCGATGGCGGTGCTTTTGATATGATACATACCGAAAATTTTATTCTTATAGACAAAGAAAAAAGGATACGGGGCACCTATGATGGTACAAATAAAGATGAAATTGAAAAGCTATTAAAAGATCTAGAAATTTTAAGAGCTTCTTATAAGCCACAAGCCTCATTTTTTGGTTTTTTTAAGTTACATTTGCCTTAATTAAAATGAATCTAAATAAAGATAATTGGCAACTGTTGCAGAGCTAAAATTGGGTCAAAAAGGTATTATTAAAGAATTTACTACTACCTTATTACCAATAAAATTATTAGAATTGGGTTGCCTTCCTGGCAACCTTATTAAGCTTGTACAAATTGCTCCTTTTAATGATCCTCTTTATGTAGATGTAAATGGTTCGCACTTAGCTATAAGAAGAAATATGGCAGAACTTATAGAAGTTGAACTTATAGAAGACCTAAACACCTTATGAGCAAGAGTATTAATGTAGCTTTAATAGGCAATCCTAATACTGGTAAAACTTCTGTTTTTAATCAGCTTACTGGTTTAAACCAGAAAGTGGGTAATTACCCTGGCATTACTGTCGAGAAAAAAGAAGGGGTTTGCAAATTGGATCGTGGTGTTAAAGCACACATTTTAGATTTGCCAGGCACCTACAGCCTTAATACTACTTCGCTAGATGAAAGTGTTGTTGTAGAATTATTGCTCAACAAAAATGACAAAGACTACCCAGACGTAGCTATTGTGGTTAGCGACGTAGAGAATTTAAAGCGTAATCTACTCCTCTTTACCCAAATAAAAGACTTAAAAATACCTAGTGTTTTGGTTATTAATATGTCTGATAGAATGCCCCTAAAAGGGATTACCATAGACATAGACGAATTAGAAAAAAAACTCGATACCAAAATAGCTTTAGTAAGTACCCGAAAAGGTACAGGTATTGATTATATAAAGGAGCTAATTGCCAATTATAAAAATCTTTCTACTAAACCAAATACAGAGACCAAATTAATTGCTCCAGAATATTTTGAGCGTTTGCAAAATACCTTCCCTAATGAAGACTTATACAAATTGTGGTTGGTAATTACGCAAGACGTAAATTTTATGCCCTTAGAGAAAAAGCAACTCAAAGATGTTACTTCTTTTTCTACCAAATCTAAAGACGAGCTAAAAAAATTACAACATAGAGAAACGGTATTGCGCTATAAATTTATTAATGGGGTTTTAAAAGAAACCTACGAAGTAGATTTTCAGTCGGCAAAAGGAATTAGAGCATCTTTAGACAAGGTTTTAACGCATAAAGTTTTTGGATACGCCATTTTTCTTGCTATTCTATTACTTATTTTTCAAGCGATTTTCGATTGGAGTACTTACCCCATGGATTTTATTGATGAACAATTTGCTATGGCTGGTGAATGGATTAAAAACACCTTACCACCAGGAATGCTCACCGATTTAATTTCTGAAGGTATTCTAGCGGGTATAGGTGGTGTAGTCATATTTATTCCTCAGATAGCTTTTCTTTTTCTATTTATTTCTCTCTTAGAAGAGTCGGGTTATATGAGCAGGGTTGTTTTTTTAATGGATAAATTAATGCGCCCTTTTGGATTAAGCGGTAAAAGTGTTGTTCCTCTTATTTCGGGCACTGCCTGTGCTATACCCGCTGTTATGGCTACCCGTACTATAGAAAATTGGAAAGAACGTTTAATTACTATTCTGGTAGTTCCTTTTACAACCTGTTCTGCTAGGCTACCCGTATATTTAATTTTAATTTCTTTGGTAATTCCTAAAGGGTATTTTTTAGGATTTAGCTATCAGGCCTTAACCTTAATGCTCTTATATTTACTAGGTTTTGCAATGGCTATTTTTTCTTCTTCAGTGCTCAACAAAATACTAAAGATTAAAAGTGGTTCTATTTTTATGATAGAAATGCCTACTTATAGGTTACCTCTTTTTAAAAATGTGTTTTTTGCCGTAGTAGAAAAAACCAAAAGCTTTGTTTTTGGTGCTGGGAAAATTATTCTCGCCATCTCTATAGTTCTTTGGTTCTTGGGTTCTAATGGCTTTTCTGATAACTTTAAAAACGCCGAAACTATTGTTAAAAAACGAATAGAAGCGCAAGGCTTAAATAGCTATAGTGAAAACTATATTGCTAACAATCTAAATACCTATCCCAATGCTAAAGAGCGCGCTATAGCGCAAGAAATTGCTAGTTATAAACTGGAACACTCTTATATTGGCTATGCGGGTAAAGCTATTGAACCTATTGTAAGACCATTAGGGTATGATTGGAAAATAGGGATTGCTGTTCTTACTTCTTTTGCTGCAAGAGAAGTCTTTGTGGGTACTTTGGCGACTATTTATAGTGTTGGAAACGATGAAGAAGAGACTATAAAAAACAGGATGGCGGCAGAGTTAGATGATACTGGAACAAAGCCGCTTTTTAATTTAGCTTCTGGTATTTCGCTAATGCTTTTTTATGCTTTTGCCATGCAATGTATGAGTACCTTAGCTATAGTAAAAAGAGAGACTAATAGTTGGCAATGGCCTATGTACCAACTTATTTTTATGAGCTTATTTGCGTATATTGTAGCCTTAGCTGCCTATCAAATTTTAAAATAAAAGATGCAAGAAATTTTAACATACCTCATTTTACTAACTGCCGTAGTATACTTGGTTAAAAAGTTTATTCTACCAAAGTCGCTATTTGCTTCTAGCAAAAAATCTTCAAAAAGTTGTGGCACTAACAGTGATTGTGGTTGCTCTTAAAGACACCCTTTCTGTTAATTATAAGTTTCTGTTTGTAAGTATGTTATTTTCCCTTGGTTACGCAAATAGACTGGCGAAGTAATAAAAAGTTTTTTTACTTGGTTATCCCAATCTCTTGCCACATTAAAATAACTTTTATTATTAACTGCCATAATCTCATCACAGTCTTGGCAAGTATGCTTATATTCTAAAAAGTGGTGTGCAAATTCATGAAAAGCTACTACCTTAAGAATTTCTGGGTCTACTGTAGCTACCCAATTCACTAAAATATTTTCTATATCTCCATAGGCATCTCTAGTAACCATGCCCATTACAGTATTACCTTCTTCTAAAGGTAAATTATTAGTAACGTCGATATTCTTTAATTGAAATAGTTTTTCGTGATACTCAATACCATAGGTATCGCAATACGCAAAAAAATCGGTTAAAAGAGGCTGAAGTCGTCCATCGATATCTACATTCTCTTGGGCATTGACGGAAAAGAAAGTGCTAAAAAGACACAAGAATAACAGTTTTACTTTCATCTTAATTTGATTTGGTGAAAAATTGGTTCTGCTAGTGTCCTTGTTTATAAAACGAAGAATTTCCAGTATTATTTCTAATACGCTATATTTTAACTTTTTATAAAGAGAAGATTTGCTAGAGCGAAATGGCTATTTTGGTGTCTTTAGCTACTTTAAAAGCACAATCTTTAAAAGGCGGAGGTCCAAAAGTTTTCATCTTAGCTTTTGAGAAAGCTACTTTTTCTTTGGGGATACCTAACCAATTGGTATCTAATTTATCGTTACCGTTTTCGTCATGAAAAATAGCTAAGGCATACTCTCCTTCTGGTATATTAGTAATAGCAATACTAGTAATCCCTTTTTTTGCTACAATGCTATCGCATTTATATACTTTATCAAATTTTAAAAAACCCTCTTTTGTATTGTATACTGCAACACTTATTTTGCCTTTAGAAGAAGGCACATCATGTACATCTATAGCTATTTGGTTTTGCGACAAAGCAACTATAGGAAGTAATACGATTAAAAAAAGTAGTCTTTTCATATTCTGTTTAAGGTAACAAATATGCTAAACTTATTTTTCATCTAAAAAGTATGCGATTTAAAAAATTAACGTATTTATTTTTTTTAGAAAAGTTTATAGTACTTAATTATTGCACTAATAAAAAAAACTATAATCAAAAATAGAAACAGCCATTTTAAATATTTAGCATCTGACTCTCGCGGCCATCTATTCATCCCCATCTATGGCTTCTTTTATATTTTCATAAACTCTATTTGTTTGTAAGCTATCAGAAAAATTGATGTAGAGTTTTAAAGAATCCTTATATACCAGCCTAATTTTCTGCTGACGCAAATCGTCCACAAAAACATAAACCTTGCTTGCCGTTATAGAATCTTTAAAGACACCTTTCTCTCTCGCGAGCCATGAGAATCCGCTTGTTCGCTCCATCTGTGGTAGTTTTTCTACAAAGCCAACACTATTAATGTCAGAAAGTACTATTTTCTCTTTGTAAATGCCAGATATTACTTGAAAATGGCCGTCTTCAAATTTTGACCAATTCTTATAATGCAATACAAATGCAGCAATACTAACCAATATGGTAAGTACAATAACAATATTCCAGAACCAGTTTTTGCTACTTTTTCTCATATTCGTATTCTTTCAATGTAGCTAAAGATAACTCAATAATCAAAGAATTTGTAATTTAACAGAATCAACCAATAATCAACTCAAATGAAAAAAACAATACTACTTGCTACATTTTTAATACAACTGTGTATTATTTCTTGTGGACAGAAAAAAGAAGCTATTTCAGATAGTGTCTTAAACAGTAATCAAGATTCAATTAAAATAGATTATAGTTTAACTACTCAAAATACGCACAACAAATTTAGTAGTATCATAGCTCCTGTATTAAAAGTTGACTCTGGAGCAATTATAGAAGCTTATACAAAGGAAGCGAGTGATGGACAGTTTAG
The DNA here is from genome assembly GCA_964562775.1 of uncultured Flavobacteriaceae bacterium. GTDB lineage: Bacteria > Bacteroidota > Bacteroidia > Flavobacteriales > Flavobacteriaceae > Croceitalea. The sequence continues at coordinate 6,877 of CAZLUS010000112.1, forward strand.
CTTAAACTCTACCCTAGAAGCTTTAGATTCTCTTGACTTTGAACCTATTCATCCGCTTACTGGTCCAGTTTATGTAAAAGATGCAATGCCTGGTGATGTTTTAAAAATAACCTTGCATACAGTAGAATTAGGAGATTGGGGTTGGAACGCAATCGTGCCTGGTTTTGGATTTTTAGCAGACACTTTGAGCCTAAAATATTTAAAGCTTTACAAACTTGGTAAAAATCGCAAGCATGTAACTTTTAAAGATGGGATAGAGTTAGAACTAAATCCTTTTCCTGGTGTAATGGGAGTAGCTCCAGATACCACAGCCTTATTAAATACTATACCGCCTAGAGCCAATGGAGGTAATATGGATGACCCCAACATGACTGAAGGCACAACACTTTATTTTCCTGTATTTGTTGAAGGAGGGCTTTTCTCTATTGGTGATGGTCATGCCGTTCAAGGTTTAGGTGAAGTTTGTGGTACGGCTATAGAATGCCCATTACGTATTGTTTATGAAATTGAGCTGCTTAAAGGAAAAACCATTTCTGAACCCCAATATGAAACGGATAGCTATTACGCTACTACAGGTTTTGGTCCTACTATAGATCAAGCTGCTAAAAAAGCTACACTGTTTATGGTGAATTATTTGAGAGATGAAAAAGGCCTCACCACTGAAGAAGCGTATGCTTTATGTTCTTTAAAAGGTGATTTACAAATAGCAGAAGTAGTAGACTTGCCTAATATGCTGGTGACCATGCATATGCCAAAATCAGTACTAAAGACAAAGTGATATGGGAAAGAAAAAAGTAAAATAGGCTATCTTCCTATTACAGAAGAAAACCATATCCATGATTAAATTCTTTAGAAAAACATCCCTATTTATGCTCCTTTGCTTGGATAGGT
>CAZLUS010000113.1:0-7766 GCA_964562775.1 uncultured Flavobacteriaceae bacterium
CCTTTAGGCAATAGCAATAGTTTTAGCGAAGTTTTAACTAAGCGTATGGTTTGCCATTTTTAAAACATTTAAAAAATTGCCAATCTTATTCTTTAAATTAGAACTTGCTTCTACTAAAGGTAATCTTACAAAAGCATTACAAATATTTAAATGTTCAAAAACATTTTTAATACCTGCTGGGTTTCCTTCTTCAAAAATTAAGTGCATTCCTTCTAAAAGACTATAATGAATTTTATAAGCTTCTTCTGAGTTTCCTTGTAAACCTAATCTAATTAAGCTTGAAAACTCTACAGGCAATCCCTGACCTAAAACAGAAATAACACCAGCACCTCCAGCCAATACTGTAGGCAAAGCCGTAAAATCATCTCCAGATATAACCATAAAATCCGATGGTTTATCTTTTAGTATAGTATCTATCTGAACCATATCACCACAAGCTTCTTTAATAGCAACTAAGTTCTTAAAATCTTTTGCTAGCCTAACTGTTGTTTCTGGTAACATATTGCTTCCCGTACGTGACGGCACGTTGTACATAACCACAGGTATAGGAGAAGCTTTAGCAATAACTTTAAAGTGTTGGTAAATGCCTTCTTGCGTGGGTTTATTGTAATATGGAGAAACGGATAAAATAGCCGTAAAATCTTCTAAGTTATGCGATTTTAATTCTTGAGCTATAGCCATGGTATTATTTCCTCCAACACCCACAACTAATGGCAGTCGCCCTGCATTAGCATTAATTACGGTTCTTTTCACAAGCTCCTTATCTGCATTAGACAATGTGGCTGTTTCTGCGGTTGTTCCTAAAACTACCAGATAGTCAATACCACCATCAATACAGTGCTCGACAATTTGTTCTAAAGCTCTTGTGTCTACAGATAAATCATTTTTAAAAGGGGTAACTAATGCTACGCCAGTACCTATTAGCTCGTTCATTATTTTATTTCGTTAAGTACTTTTAAATATTTTTTTAACTCCGCTTTAAATACATCAAAATCTTTTATTGATGTCTGTAATATTAAATCATTTAACTTAGCATCTACAGATGGAAAACCTACTTTAATTCTAGCTCTTGTTCTAGCTGAAAGTAATTTTAACACCAACTTATCTTCCGTATAATAATTAATTAATACATCATATTCTTTGTCTACAAATTCAGAAACAAAACCATTTTCAATTGTACCGTTCCACCCTAAATCTTTATCCGTAAAAAACTGAACTCCAAAAGGAGAATGTACTGCTTCGTCTTTCTGATATCCTATAATTTTAACTCCATTAGGTTGTAAATTAAAATCTTTTATGAGCTTGTCAAAACTCGACGGATCAGGAAATATATCTAAATCTACAATACAACCTATTGAGGATACATTTCTTTTACGATTACTAACAGGTTTTGGCTTGCTAAACTCGTCTTCTAGGTACTTAAGCCCAGATTTAATTTTAAATTTGCGCTGAATTGCCTTAAATATCATTTAAAATTGTGGATTTTCACAAAGGTACTTAATATCTATACATCCATACAACAAAGGTAATTCGCATTTTGTATTTATGAAATAAACAAATTGTTATATTTATAACTTTTTATCGCAACACATTAAAGTAATCATAGGCATCTTGGTTTAAATGTTATTTTCATTTTGTGTTTACAAATCTTTCTCTAAATTAGACCATATGTTTAGAAATTTAATTTTACCTGTCTTATTTATATTACTTCATTGTACCTCATGTAAAACCTATGACCCTTCTAGCAGTGCAATTAGTAGCTCTAAACAACAACAAGTAGATTATGCTAACTTAGACCATTGGGCAGCTCACCCAGATAAAAGGGATAATGCTGATAGAATACCTAGGTCAGACCGTATAGCTTCACCAATTTTAAAAGCAGATGTTTTTTTTATTCACCCAACCACCTATGATAGTACTAAAAAAAACTTGCCTTGGAATCCTAGTATTACAGATACAGAGCTAAATGAAAAAACAGATAATTCCACTATAAAATTTCAAGCAAGTGTTTTTAATGATGCCGGACGTGTTTTTGCTCCGCGATATCGTCAAGCTCATATAAATAGCTATACTACAGAAGACAAAGCAGCAGCAAAAAAGGCTTTTGAAATTGCGTATGCCGATGTTAAAAGGGCTTTTGAACACTATCTTACCTACTATAATAATGGTAGACCTGTAATTATTGCAAGCCATGACCAAGGAACGACACATGCAGGGCCTCTAATTCGCGAGTTTTTTGACAACACCCCCTTACAACAACAATTGGTGGCGGCATATTTAATAGGCATACCTGTTCCTAAAGACTATTTTGAGAGTATTTTTCCATGTGAAAGTGCTACAGAATTAGGTTGTGCTATTTCTTGGAGAACATATAAAAATGGATTTATTCCCGATGATACTCCTGTAGATGATTCCATAATAGTAACAAACCCACTCACTTGGACTACGGACAAAGCGTATGTGTCTAAAGATAAAAATTTAGGAGCGGTCATTCGTGATTTTGATAAAATTTTAAGAAAGCGGGTAGACGCACAAATACATGAAGGAATCTTATGGGCTAATCAGCCAAGGTTTCCCTGGAATTTTCTCTTTAAAACCGATGATTATCATGTTGCTGACATCAATTTCTATTACATGAATATTAAAGTGAATTCAAAAAAAAGAGTTGAAAAATGGCTTGAAGCAAGAAATTAAAGCATCGCTAAAAATTCTTGTTCAGATATAATTGGCACACCTAATTCTTCTGCTTTAGTCTTTTTACTTGGCCCCATATTAGCTCCTGCAATTAAATACGAGGTTTTAGAGGAAATTGAAGAAGATACTTTACCCCCATTGTCTTCTATTAATTTTTTAAGTTCAGTACGACTAATAGTTTCAAAGACCCCAGAAACAACAAAAGTATTTCCATTTAAGGTGTCAGACTGATTTTGAAGTTGTTCTTCGGATAATGAAAATTGAAGTCCATACGATTTCAATCGCGCTATTATAGCTTGATTAGTTTCATTAGCAAAAAACTGTACTACGCTTTCTGCTATTCGTTCACCAATTTCATCAACAGCAACTAATTCTTCGACAGTTGCAATATGTAATGCATCAATATTTTTATAGGCTTTTGCTAATTTTTTAGCAACGGTTTCTCCCACATAACGAATTCCTAAACCAAATAGAACTCGCTCAAAAGGTATGCTTTTAGAGGCTTGAACTCCATTTACTAAATTCTCGGCAGATTTTTCTGCCATACGCTCTAAAGGCATTACTTGGTCTTTAGTTAAGGTATATAAATCCGCATAATTATTTATGAGTCCTTCTTTAAAAAGCAGCTCTACAGTTTCTCCTCCTAAGCCTTCGATATCCATAGCCTTACGCGCAATAAAATGCTGAATACGCCCTGTTATTTGTGTTGGACAACCTGTATCATTAGGACAAAAATGTTGTGCCTCACCTTCTTTACGAATGAGAGTGGTTTCACACTCCGGACAATGGGTTTTATATACTGTTGATTGAGAATTAGCAGGTCGTTTTGTGAAATCTACGCCTATTATTTTAGGTATGATTTCTCCTCCTTTTTCTACAAATACCGTATCACCTTCACGAATATCTAATTTTTCTATCTGATCTGCATTATGGAGCGAAGCGCGCTTTACTGTAGTACCCGCCAATAATACCGGAACTAAATTAGCAACAGGTGTTATAGCTCCTGTACGACCAACTTGATATGTAATTTCATTTAATAACGTAGAAACTTGTTCTGCCTTAAATTTATAAGCCATAGCCCAACGAGGCGCTTTTGCCGTATAGCCTAATTCTTCTTGGTAGCGTAGCTTATTTACTTTTACCACTACACCATCGGTCTCATAAGGTAAATCGTGACGCTTAACATCCCATTCTTCTACAAAACGCATAACCGCAGCAGTAGTCTTACAATGCGCAGCTACGGTAGGCACTTTAAAACCCCATTCACGAGCTTTTTCTAGCATCATAAATTGAGAATCAAAATTTAAGTCTTTACCAACTATACTGTATAACAAACATTCTAAAGGGCGTTTAGCAACTAAGGTACTATCTTGTAGTTTTAAACTTCCAGAGGCTGTGTTTCTTGGGTTCATATAGGCTTCTTCGCCGTTTGCTAAGCGTTCTTTATTCATTTGAGCAAAACCTTCTAAAGTGAGAATAATTTCTCCACGAATGTCAAACTTAAATGGATAATCTCCTTTAAGTTGTAATGGTACTGATTTTATGGTTTTAATATTTGCTGTAACATCATCACCTTGAAATCCATCACCACGTGTAACCGCACGTACTAATTTACCTTCTTCATAAGTTAAATTAATGGAAGCTCCGTCATATTTAAGCTCACACGTAAATTCAACTTCATTAACCCCTAAATTTTTTAAAACCCTTTGCTCCCAATCCTCTATGTCTTCTTTAGAATACGAATTATCTAAAGAGTACATTCTATATTCATGCACAACCGTATTAAAATTTTTAGTCACCGTACCACCAACTCTAAGCGTAGGCGAAGATGGGTCATAAAACTCTGGGTGCTGTTCTTCTAAAACTTGAAGTTCTTTTAGTTTTGTATCAAAATCAAAATCAGAAATTGAGGGAGTATCTAACACATAATACTTGTAATTATGCCCTCTAAGTTCTTCGCGAAGCTTTTCTATTTTATCTTTAGTACTCATGCTAGGTTTATTCTTTTGTTATGCCTTTTGGGACTGGTACGGGTTTATAGTTTTCTATTCTCATTTCACTTTTCACACCTAATCATACGATGATTATCAAAAATATCTTTTTTCAAAATTACTTTATTAAAATTTTTATTTTCAAAAAGTGCTTTGGTTTCTTCTCCTAAATATTGGTTGATTTCTATATAGAGTTTTCCGTCTTTAGAAAGGTGTTTTTTAGAAAATTCTGCAATAGCTTCATAGAATATAAGCGGATTAGCATCAGAAACAAATAAAGCTAAAGAAGGCTCGTAGTTTTTTACATTATTATGAATTTCTTCTTTCTCTATTTCACGCACATACGGTGGATTAGAAATAATAATATCAAAACTTAGATCTAAGTCTAATGACGAAGTTAAAATATCAGCATTTATAAAATTAATTTCAACACCATTTAAAACTGCATTCTCTTTAGCCAAGTGAATTGCTTCTTTAGAAACATCTAAAGCGTAGACTTTAGAATTTTGTAAGTTTTTAGCTAACGAAACTGCAATACAGCCGCTACCTGTACCAATATCTAGTATTTTTAATTCTGAAGTAGCCCCTACATCATCAATAAGCCATTGTACCAATTCTTCAGTTTCTGGTCTAGGAATTAACACATGCTCATTGACCTTTAGTAATGAATCCATAAATGTTGTTTCCCCAATAATATATTGTATTGGGCGTTCTTTTTTTAATTCTGAAAGTCCTGTAAAAAAAGGGTTTTCTTCTTCCTTAGTGAGCACTAAATTTGGTTGCATTACCAATCCAAAACGGTCTATATTTATATATTTTTCTAAAAAAAGAAAAAAGAAACTATCTACTTCTTCTTTAGCATAAAGACCGTCTAATTCTAAATGAAAAATGTTTTTAATTTCTGATACCTGCATTACAAATTTTTAAGCATCCAAACAGGGCAAGAATAATGACCAGTATCTCCCATACGCTCTTTTATATATTCAAATCCATTTTTCTTATACAGTTCTTGTGCAGCTTTCATATAAGGCATGGTTTCTAAATAGCATTTTTCAAAACCATAGGTTTTAGCAGTATCTAAACATACTTGTATCATTCTAGTACCAATACCGCGTCCTCTTGCTTCTTCTAAGAAATACATTTTTTGCAGTTCACAGACATTACCTTTATAATTATCTAATGGAGCAACTCCTGCACAACCAATAATGACATCGTTTTCTTCTACTACAAAATAAGTAGCCTTAGGTTTATCATAAGCTTCAAACATAGCATCTAGAGTTTTATCGGCATAGGCAGTACCCACTTTAGGCACTCCTATATCCACCAGAACCTTACGTATAAGCTTGGCTACTTGTTTATTATCATTTAATGTTATTTCACGAATACCAGGTAACTGCATTTTGAAATTTATTGTACTACTTTTATAGCGTGAATATAGACGAAAAATACATGTTTCGCTGTATAGAATTGGCTAAAAATGGTCTTGGTCTTACTGCTCCAAATCCTATGGTTGGTTGCGTAATTGTAAAAGACAATACAATTATTAGCGAAGGCTACACCAGCCCTTATGGTGGAGCACATGCTGAAGTAAATGCTATAAACGCTGTTAAAGACAAATCGCTCTTATTAAATGCTACCTTATATGTGACTTTAGAGCCTTGTGCGCATTATGGTAAAACGCCTCCTTGTGTAAATTTAATTCTAAAACACAAAATCCCAGAGGTTATAATTGGCATAGAAGACCCTAATGAAAAAGTAGCTGGAAAAAGCATACAATTATTAAAAGAATCTGGTTGTAAAGTTAGGGTTGGGGTATTAAAAAATAAATGTAGAGAACATCATAAACGCTTTCTTAGCTATCAAGAAAAAAAGAGACCTTATATTATCTTAAAATGGGCAGTAACTAAAAATGGCTTTATTGCACCTACAGAAGATTTAAGAGATTCTTCACCGCAACCGTTTTGGATAAGTAATACCTATGCAAAACAATTAGTACATCAATGGCGTGCAGAAGAGCAAGCTATTTTAGTTGGCACAAACACTGTATTAGCCGATAATCCTAAATTAAACATAAGAACTTGGGAAGGCAAAAATCCAGTACGTCTTGTTATCGATAGAAAACTTAAAATCCCTAAAGATTCGCATATTTTTGATGCTTCTGTTAAGACTATAATTATTACAAATACTCATGACGTAGACAAACAGGTCAAGGGCATTGATTATGAACTAACAGAATTTAAAAACTTAGCTCAAGAAATATGTACCATACTCTACAAGCACGAAATAAATAGTGTTATCATTGAAGGGGGTACAAAAACCTTACAATCATTTATAAATGATGGTTTATGGGACGAAGCACGTATTTTTACTGGAGACGCTTTTTTTTCTGAGGGAATTCTTGCCCCAAAAATTAGTGGCACTCAAAAAAGCACTAAAAAACTATTAAGCAATACATTGACAGTACTTACAAATGATTAAAAATATAATATTTGACTTTGGAGATATTTTTATCAATCTAGATAAAACTGCAACAGCTAAAGCAATGCATTCATTTGGTTATACAGAAACAACTTCTGAGTTAGACAACTTATTTAAAGACTACGAGAAAGGTATTATTAGTTCAGGTCAATTTTTGAGTACAACAAAGCGTATTTTTCCTAATGCTACAAAAGATGATTTAATTAAGGCTTGGAACGCTATTTTATTAGACTTTCCAGATTATCGCTTGAAATTTTTAGAAGAATTAGATGCTTCAAAAAAATACCGTCTTTTTCTGTTAAGCAATACTAATGATTTACATATAGAGTTTGTTAAAAAACAAATGGGTACCGCTAAATACAATCGATTTAAAAACTGTTTTGAAGTCTTTTACCTTTCTTATAAAATCAAAATGAGAAAACCAGATACTGAAATCTTTGAATTTGTATTGAAAGAAAACAAACTAATAGCTCAAGAGACACTATTTATTGATGATACCGAAGAAAATACAGATGCGGCTTCTAAACTTGGTATTAAAACATGGAATTTAATTGTTGGAAAAGAAGATATTACAACCTTAAAAACTAAATTACAATGATAGAC
>CAZLUS010000114.1:0-1784 GCA_964562775.1 uncultured Flavobacteriaceae bacterium
CGATTTGCAAACAAGGTATATTGAATTGTTACTTCGCCATTATGTCCGTAAACATCCCATTGGTAAGGGTTTGGTCTATGAAAAGGTATTTCTTTTCCTTTGCTGTCTGTCGCCTTAAAATGATATACATTTTTGGCAAAGGAATGAAAGGCATAACGCCCAGGCGAACTATTCGCCATGCGAACAGATAAGGTATCTGAAGTTATTTTAGGAAAAGTGAGTTTAAAAATACCTTCGTGATGTACGGCATTAGGAAAGGATACCTTGTAGGTATTGGTTTGGCTGTATGTAGTAGCCGTAAAAAAAAGGAGTAAGGGTAGTAATACAATATGGCGCAGTAATTTCATTTTAAATGTGTTTGTTAATTATTTGGCGAGTTCTAGAAGGGCTGTATTAAAATCGTTTTCTAGTATAACTTTACCATTTTTTACAACAACTTCGGTTCCAGAATAGGTGTCGTATAATTTTGTACCCTCACCAAAGAAACCTTTTACCCAGAGTGATTTTTTGCCTTTTGGCAGGTCTAAACCAATGGCAACTTTATCTTTATAATCACCATTGATATACATTCTAGAAAATACATAGGGTGATTTAGCTAAGCGTTTATGTTTACCAGCACCTACCGCTGGATGATTGGCTCTAAATTGACCCAATTTTTGCCAGTGCTTATGAATGTTTTGTATTGCGGGAATACTATCCAAATCTTCCCAATTCATAAAAGAACGAAGTGTAGCATCACCTTCTGTTCCTTCTATAATTAGCGGGCGTGCTGTTTCGTCACCATAGTATACCTGTGATGCGCCAGGGGTTAATAATAATACATTCGCCGTGTAAAATGGCTTTTTTCGTTCTTTATCAAAAGGGTTTCCATCATCATGGGAAGTAAGGTAATTTACAACACTCTTATCCTTTAGTTTGGTATTAAGTAAGTAATTGTATTTTCTAAAAATAGCATCGTAAGCTTTAGATGCATCCGTTTTTAATTCAAAATTAATAAGGCTTTTAAAGCCATTATTAAAATAATCTACTTTGGTATCACCTAAATCATATAATCTACCTGTAGAAATACCATAATTGTATACTTCGCCCATCATATAAAAAGGATTATCATCCAATACTTCATCTGGGTGCTTCTTTTTCCAAGTTTCAAAAGCATAATCAGCTTCTTTTCTAAGTTCTGCCCATGCATTTTCATTTAAATGCTTGACGGTGTCAACTCTAAAACCATCTACCCCAAACTCATTGATATAATCCGTTAGCCATTTTATAATATAAAAGCGAGGAGCTCTTGGATATCCTGTTCTTTCAAAGAACAAATGTAATTCGTCTAATTCTTGGCTTAAACGACCTTCTTCTTTCCATTTTGCTAATAGTGCATCTGGTAGTTTAACAGGCTCATTAGATTCAGTAAGAATATCTGGTAGATTTTTAACTAGGGTACATGCCGTCGTGTTTTCGTAGGTGGTGAATTCGCACGGTGGTGCTGTTCTTACCCATTCTTCTGGCCATACCGGGTCCATAGCTGTTACTGGTCCTGTATGGTTTAGGACGACATCTAAGAGAATTCGAATTCCCTTATCGTGTGCTGTTTTTATAAGATTATGTAAGTCTTTACGTGTGCCAAAGTTTGGATCTATGGCTGTCCAATCTTTTGTCCAATAACCATGATACCCGTAGGTGTTACCAGTTCCTTCATCTGTAGCCCCATGAATCTGCTCTACAATTGGTGTAAACCAAATAGCATTAATACCTAAATCTGTAAAATAACCTTCTTCTATTTTTTG
>CAZLUS010000114.1:1884-7765 GCA_964562775.1 uncultured Flavobacteriaceae bacterium
CAAGCAGGGTAAGCACAATAAGTAGTTTTTTCATTTTCTGGGAATTTCCCTAAAACTATAAAACGAAATTTAGAATTTAAAATTTATTGGCTTTCTATTTTTTAAAGTAAGTATGCCTTGGGAGTTGCTACAGGCTATAGTGAAGTTGGTATCTATCTTCTATTCAGTACTTTATATTCTTCGTAACAGCTGCTAATAGCATCTAAAATTTGAAGGTCATTAGCTGTGGTAATAAAAGAGTTAGAATAGCTGCAATTATTTAAAATGTCGTCAATATCCATTTTTTCAATTTGTAAAAGCTCTGTTAGTGTTTGCCTATCAAATTTTGAAGCGAGAAGATTTCTAATATTATCGTCTTCTTTCATTTGTTGAAGCTTTCTAAATTGCTTGGGTTTTTTGCCAAAGAGATTCCGCAACAAATCTGCTGGATTTAAAATAGCGCCTAAAACTTTAGTAACAGCACTTGGGTTTTTATTACCCGCCTCATAACTCTTATTTAAGCCAGAAATGCTGTATTGGTAGGCATCATTACTTATGGGTAAGTTTTTTACATCAATCTCTAGATAACCTGTTAATTGAAAAGGGGTTACAACAACTTCTTCTAATGCGTATGCGAGTTCTGTTAAGGTAATTTTGGTATCCTCAAACTTAAACATGTCATTGGTTATTCTAACTTTTTGTGGCTTAAACCCTAAATAGGTAAGGTATATGGTATCATTCACAGAAGCAATTATCGTAAACTTTCCTTCTTTATTGGTAATGGTTCCCTTTACCTTATTAAGATTAACAATATGTACACTTTCTAGCGGAAAATCTGTTTGCGCGTTAATAACAGTAGCAGTAACTTCTTGCTCTATGTTATCTTCTTGTGCAAAACTGATAAAACAGCATACTAGTGCGATTAATGGTAAAAGTTTGTTCATGAAGCTATATTCTGAGCTAAAAATACAAAACATACAAAATAAAGCTAATTAGAAACCTATTTTTTGGGAAGCTATTAACTAATAAAAGCCTTTATTGCCTTTTCCTTTGCTTTTACTACCACCATTACTGCTTCCTTTGCGACCTCTACGGCCACCACCGCTGTAAGAAGAATTACGGTCTCTTCTTCCACCTCCGCCGCGATTTCTGTCTCTTCTTCCGCCGCCTCCGCTGCCACCTCGACTGCGTCCACGACCACCGCCAGGGTTTTTAGAGACTTCTACATTTACAAAACGCCCATCAACTTTAAAATCTGAGAATGTTTCTAAGATTAGTGGTGTAAATTTAGCATCTGTGTTAAAAAATGAAAAGGTATCCTTAGTATCTACCTTGTAAATATCATCTTTATCAAGATTTAAAGTATCTCGTAAAAAGTCTTTTAAGGACATCCAGTCGTAATCATCACGTTCACCAACATTTATAAAGTAGCGAACAGATCCTTCTTGAGGAATACCTTCTTTATTGTCATTAGACCTACCGCGTTCTCTTTTGTTAGACCTATCATCAGAGTTTAAATCTCTGGTTTTGTTATAATAAGTAAAGAATCTTGTGAACTCTACAGAAACAATCTTTTTAATTAGCTCATCGCGCTCAAGTCCTTCGAGTAATTCATTTATTGCAGGTAAGTAGACATCAATTTCTTCATTTATTGCTGTCTCTTTTATTTTATTTACGAGGTGATATAGCTGAATTTCACAAATTTGAATCCCTGTTGGAATCTTCATTTCAAGAAATTCTTGACCTATTTTACGCTCAATGGAATGTATTTTTCGTAATTCGCTACGCGTAACAATAACCATTGAAATTCCTGATTTACCAGCTCTACCCGTACGCCCACTTCGGTGCGTATAGGTCTCAATTTCGTCGGGTAATTGATAGTTAATTACATGGGTAATATCATCAACATCAATACCTCTAGCTGCAACGTCAGTGGCAACAAGCATTTGTATTTGCTTTTTACGAAAAGAGTTCATTACCATGTCACGTTGGTTCTGACTCAAATCACCATGCAGTGCACCTGCATTATAGCCATCTTCTATTAATTTTTCTGCTACACGCTGAGTATCTCTTTTTGTTCTACAAAAGACAACAGAGAAAATACCTGGATTGGCATCCGCTAAGCGCTTTAGAGCAGGGTAGCGGTCGCGACCACTTACCACATAATATTCATGCTGTACCGTACTTGCACCAGCGTTTTTTGCACCAACCGTAATTTCTTTAGGATTGTGCATAAACTTTTTAGCAATAGTAGATACTTCTCTTGGCATAGTTGCAGAAAATAACCAAGTTGATTTATCTTTGGGTGTATTAGAAAGAATATCCTTAATATCTTCAAAGAAACCCATGTTTAGCATTTCATCGGCCTCATCTAGAACGCAATAATCAATTTTAGAAATATCAATAATACCTCTATTGATCATATCTTTCATACGACCAGGGGTAGCAACAATAATTTGCGCTCCCTTTTTTATTTGTCTTGCTTGGTCTGTAATACTAGCACCCCCATAAATAGCAACAACATTAACTCCTTTCTCATATTTTGAGTAGAGTTTCATTTCATTGGTTATTTGTAGACAAAGCTCTCTTGTAGGAGAGAGGATTAAGCCTTGTGTGGTTCTACTAGCAGTATCTATTTTTTGAATTAAAGGAAAACCAAAGGCAGCTGTTTTTCCTGTTCCTGTTTGGGCTAGTGCAACCAAATCGGTTTCTCCATCTAATAAAATTGGAATTGCTTTTTCTTGTACTTCGGATGGATTTTCAAATCCTAAATCAGTAATAGCAGATAAAAGAGACTCTTGGAGCCCCAAATTTTCAAATTTTGACATGTGTGTTTATAGTAATCGCAAATATGTGTGTTGACTAGAGCGATTGTTTCCTATAAACCGAAGCTCACTTCAACACCTGCCATACCGGCGGCGTTTATTTTTTGCAAAGGTACTGCTAATTAATTTGTTAATAACATTTTAAGTGTACTAGATTATCTAGCGGATAATTCCTGACTTAAAAAAGTGATTAATTTAGTAATAGCTCTACCACGATGACTAATTTTATTTTTAACACTTATCGGTAGTTCTGCAAAGGTTTTATCGTAACCTTTAGGTATAAAAACGGGATCATAACCAAAGCCTCCTTTACCTATCTTTTCTGGTGTAATAACACCCTCTACAACACCATCAAAAATGTGTTTTTGGTCGTCTAAATTTAAGGAAATAGCCGTTTTAAAACAAGCAGACCTGTTAGAAACGCCATCGAGTTCGTGCAATAATTTTTTCATATTTAGATCAGCATCTTTTGCTTCACCACCATATCTTGCAGTATAAACACCTGGCGCTCCATGTAAAGCATCTACAATAAGACCAGTATCATCAGAAAAGCAATTATAACCGTAGTTTTTAGTGACAAAATCCGCCTTTATTTGTGCGTTTTCTTCTAATGTAGTTCCATTTTCTTCTATTTCTTCAAAACAGTCAATCATATTTAGCGATAGTAATTCTATATGTTTTGGCATAAGGAGCTTTACTTCTTCGAATTTATTTTGATTATGGGTAGCAAAAACGAGTTTCATAATGTCTTTATAATATTGAGTACGAAAGTAGTATTTTAGATTTATGAAAATTAAAATACCACCTCCATTGGTTGCATTTATTTTTGCAGGATTTCAGTATTTGCTTGCAAAGTACCTGCCCGTAGGAGATTTCACTTTTTTTGGTAGTAAAGCCTTAATGTATATGATGTTTGGCATTGGTTTTTTTACCATGCTAGGATCTATATTTCAATTCTTTAAAAAGAAAACAACTACAGACCCTTTAAATCCAGAGAAAGCAAGCACCTTGGTAACAAATGGTATTTTTAAATACACACGAAACCCAATGTATTTGGCAATGCTATTGTTTTTAATTGGCTATGCATTAAAACTGGGCAATGCTTTTAACAGCCTAGTATTAGCTGGTTTTGTATACTACATGAACCATTTTCAAATAAAGAATGAAGAAGAAGCTTTGCTAAAACTTTTTGGTAAGGAATATAAATTATACACCAAAGCAACGCGAAGATGGTTTTAAATTGTAGTCACGCCCTACACTTAAAATTAACATGCGAAAAATTAAATTTTCACCCGCTTTGTTTAAAAAAATCACATTAAATTTTAATTATATTAAATTATCCATTTTTTTTCTTTTATAAGATTAGCACTTGAATTTAAAGTTTATTTTTAACCCTTAAATTTTTATACTACGATGGTTACCGAGGGTAGAAAATATATCTTTGATTTTGATAGTACACTTACACGTGTAGAAGCACTTGATGTTCTAGCAGAGATAACATTAAAAGACAAGTCTAATAAAGATTTGGTTTTAAAAGAAATTCAGGACATAACTAATTTGGGTATAGACGGCGATATATCTTTTACAGAATCTTTGGAACGTAGAATTAAATTGCTTCATGCACATAAAAATGATTTAGTTGGACTAGTTGAAGAACTGCGTCAAAAGATTTCTGCATCTATTGAAGAAAACAAAGAATTTTTTCAAGAATACGCCGAAGATATTTATGTGATATCCTGTGGTTTTAAAGAGTTTATAGATCCTATAGTTGAAGAATATGATATTCCGTCAGATAGGGTATATGCAAACACCTTTAAATTTGATAAAGAAGGAAATATAGTTGGGTTTGATGAAGATAATGTGCTATCATCTCATAACGGGAAAATAGCCTGTTTAAAGAATTTAAACCTAGATGGAGAAGTACAAGTAATAGGTGATGGTTATAGTGATTATGTAATGCGAGAAGCAGGAATAGCCGATAAGTTTTTTGCATATACAGAGAATGTACATAGAGAGAAGGCAGCAGTGAATGCAGATTTTATTACACCTAACCTTAATGAGTTTTTATTTGTGAACGATTTACCAAGAAAAGTATCTTACCCTAAGAATAGAATAAAGATATTATTGCTAGAAAACGTGCATCCAGATGCATTTGAAAACCTTTCTGAAGATGGTTTTTCTGTAGAATTAGTAAAGCATAGTTTATCAGAAGATGAACTTATAGAAAGAATTAAAGGGGTTCATGTTTTAGGTATCCGTTCTAAAACACAAGTAACGGCTAAAGTATTAGAAGCTGCCAATAAATTATTAGCAATTGGTGCATTCTGTATTGGAACTACACAAATAGCCTTAGAAACTGCAAAAAAGAAAGGTGTTGTTGTTTTTAACGCACCGTATAGTAATACACGTTCTGTTGTTGAGTTGGCTATTGGTCAAATTATAATGCTTAAGCGAAGCATTTTTGCGCGTAGTACAGAGCTCCATAATGGGCAATGGTTTAAAACTGCTCTTAATTCTCAAGAAGTAAGAGGTAAGAACTTGGGTATTGTTGGTTATGGAAACATAGGAAAACAACTTTCTGTTTTAGCAGAAGCCCTAGGGATGCGTGTTTATTATTATGATATAGAAGATAAATTGGCTTTAGGGAATGCTATAAAATGCAATACCCTAGAAGATTTGCTAAAGGTATCAGATGTTGTTACCTTACATATAGACGATAATAAAGCTAACAAAGATTTTATAAGTGAGCGCGAATTGAATCAAATGCGTAATGGTGCTATACTTATTAATCTTTCACGTGGTTTTGTAATTGATATAGACGCCTTAGTAGTAGCGCTTAAAAGCGGTAAGTTAGGTGGGGCAGCTATAGATGTGTATCCAGAAGAACCTAGAGCTAATGGTGATTTTATAACGGCATTGCAAGGTTTAGAAAATGTTATTTTAACACCGCATATAGGTGGTAGTACAGAAGAAGCACAACGCGATATTGCTGATTTTGTACCTAATAAAATAATGGATTATATTAACTCTGGTAACACGGTAGATTCGGTTAATTTTCCTAATATAAGATTACCAAA
>CAZLUS010000115.1:0-7661 GCA_964562775.1 uncultured Flavobacteriaceae bacterium
GTAGTTTTCCTTTTTCTTCCTGTCTTCTCATAGCATCTGCAACAGCAAGATTACTGTGCCCTACCATTCCAAAAACAGTATCTACACCCCAATTCACCATGGTTTCAATCATAACATCTGATATGGTATCTTCATGAGGTGCTTCTTCTGGAAGTCCAACAAATATGGCATCGCCTTCTTCTTTTACCTCAAAGGTTTTAATACTATCATCATGACCTCCTGGTGATTGTCCATTACAAGGGTCAAAATCCCAACCATGCCATGGGCAGCGCAACATTCCGTTTTCAATAGAACCTTCTCCTAGGGGACCTCCTTGATGTGGGCACGCATTATCTAAAGCAGAAAATTTACCTTTATAATGTGTTAAACAAATACCTTGATGACCTGCTGTTACTGTTTTAACACGCCCTTCTGGTAATGTTTTTCTATTATCTAAAACCTTATACCATTTTTTATTTTTTGAACTCATATTTTTTTTAAATTAAGGTATATAACATAAAAGCACCTACTAAGACAAACAAGATAGCAATAGCTATTTTCATTTTATCTGCTGGTATTACTTTTTGAAGTTTAGGGCCTATTTGACCACCTATAATAACTCCAGGGATTGTGAATATGATTAAATTAAGAACTTGATTCATTACATCACCACCTTCTTGAGCAAACTCGTAAAAATGACCTATAGAGGCAACTAATACCGTTACTACAACAACAAATATTGATGTAGCTACTGCTACTGGTGTTGGCACTTTACATTTAGCAACTAAATGGTATTCTTGTAATTCTGCAAGTCCTACAGAAATCATACCTAAAAAAGTACCTCCAACGGCAGCAAAAAATCTCCCTAAATTCTTTTTGCATACTGTATAATTGTATACTTTACCATCCGCATCAGTTAAAGTACTTTCATGATTTGTCTCAGATTCCTTATTATGATCTCCTTCTAATTTTTCTCTTTCTTCTTCGCGCCAAGAAGCGTATAACTGATAACCTATAAAAATAATACCAACACCAAAAATTCCTTTTAATATATTTGGTGGAATAAGGTCTCCATAAACAGTTCCTATAATGGCAAAGGGTATGGAAAACAATAAGAGATTAAGACCTAATTTAAAGTCAATTAGTTTAGATTTCCAATACGCTTGAAGGCCAGAACTAAATCCGAATAATTCTGTTGCAAGTGCAGTCCCTATGGCTATTTTTGGTGATAACCCTAAACCTATTATAAAAAGAGGTGAAAAAAACACGGCACCACCTATACCAGATGACATTGCAATTGTAGCAATTAGTATTGATATTGGCAATAAGTACCAAAATTCTGTTGTTAATTCCATAATATTTATGTTGGTTAATATAAAATTGATTGTTTCGTTGCTATCTAATACTTTACTATTTAGTGATTAATGAATTGATTAATTGCCTCTTTAAAAAAATTGATGCCGTCAGATTCTACTAAACCTTTAGTATTTAGAATAGCTCCAGTAAATCCGCTAGATTTCCATTCGCCTTTAGATAGCTTATCAAAACCAGATGTATCCATAGCTTTACCATCTTTATATCCTGTGATATACAAATAATGCTCATTACATACACTGTCTGGTATTGCCAAACCTAAGCCTACAGAAATATCTGTGCCTGGAACAGCATCATAAAGACCTGTATCAAAATGGTGAGGCCAAATTCTAATTGATGTATTTAGATTATAATATTGGTCTATTTCTTCAATTATAAATTGCGCTAATATGCGTAGGTGCATTAATTCTTTTAGTGTACTTGCATTAGATAAACTAAACTTAGAATCTTCCTTTATTGCATATGGCATATCGTAATGAAGGTTATAATTATACACTTTATTCAATTGAGCTTTTGAAGTTTCTGACAACCATTGTAAAACTTCACTATGTGTAGCTCCATCTAATTTAAAAGCTATTTTTTCTGTATTCGATTTCCATTCTAAACTAAAGGTATTATAGTTTAAAATTAGCTTATCGTTATGTTCTGATAATGGGTGTGTTTCTACTTCACCACTATCAGCAATAAAACCCAGATTGGTATGGCTGTCATCTGGTTTTTTAGTTAAAAAACTTATTCCTGCAGCAGCCAAATATTGGGCAGCTAAATGTGTTTGTTCTGCTAAATCTTTCATATTTCCTATATTCCGGCATAGTTAATACCTGTTAAAAAGTGCATGTCTCTGTCAAAAGTTGAAAGGTCGTCGTGGTTAAATTTTGTTATATCATCATAACCACAAGAACGCGCTACCACTTTAATTAAGTCGTTTGTTGCACTAAAATAATTATGTAATTGCTTGGCAGATGAATCTATAATTAATCTGCTTCGCAATGATTCTTTTTGTGTAGCAATACCAACGGGGCAATTATTACTACCACATGCACGCATCCCTAAACAACCAATTGCTTGTAGTGCGGAATTTGAAACTGCAATAGCATCTGCACCAAGCATCATTGCCTTTGCAAAATCTTCTGCAATACGGAGTCCGCCAGTAATTATAAGTGTTATATCTGTTGCGCCTACTTTATCTAAATATTTACGAGCTCTTGCCAAAGCTGGTATGGTTGGCACATTAATATTATCACGTAAAATAGTAGGTGCAGAACCTGTTCCTCCCCCTCTACCGTCTAGAATAATATAATCTACTCCTGCATCTAAAGCGAACTGAATATCTTTTTCTATATGACTTGCCGCAATTTTAAAACCAATAGGAATTCCGCCTGTACGTTCTCTAACTTTATCGCCAAAATCTTTGTAATCTTTCGCGGTATGAAAGTTAGGATTAGCAGCTGGAGATATTGCTGTTTCACCTTCTTTTAAACCTCTTACTTCAGCAATTTCTTTACTTACTTTATTACCAGGCAAGTGACCTCCTGTACCCGTTTTTGCGCCTTGTCCACCTTTAAAATGAAAGGCTTGTACATTATCTAATTTATCCCAAGTAAAACCAAATTGCGCAGATGCTAATTCGTAAAAATACTTACTATTACTTGCTTGCTCTTCGGGTAGCATACCGCCCTCTCCAGAGCAAATACCTGTCCCTGCAAGTTCAGCTCCTTTTGACAAAGCTATTTTAGCTTCGCGAGATAAAGCTCCAAAACTCATATCACTTACAAACAAAGGCATATCTATTGCTAAAGGTTTTTTGGCTTTAGGGCCAATAACAACTTTGGTTGCAACTGCTTCGTGGTCTAATAATGGTCTACTAGCTAACTGCGCAGGTAAAAATTGAATATCACTCCATTTAGGAAGCGTATTTCTATCTACACCCATAGAAGCTGAAAAACCATGATGTCCTAGGTTTTTAAGTCCATTCTTAGCTAGTTCTTTAATATAACCTGTATAAGGCTCAGTATCCTCAGGATGAGTATCTGCATAAGCTCCTAAATACTCTTCTCTATTAAAAGGCTGTGCATTCTTTTTTAGATAGGCGTCGATTTCTGTTTCATCCACAAATAAGGTATCACCTTCTATTTTGGTAGTGAATTTATGAAGTACCTCATTGTTATTATACTCAGATACTCCTGTATCATACCTATAATCCCAACCATGAACACCACAAACAAGATTATGTCCATCAACATGACCATCAGCCATTAGTGCACCTCTGTGTAAACAGCGACCGTATAAAACCGAAACTTCATCGCCGAATTTTACAATGACTAAGTCTAATCCGTTTACTAGGGCATGTGCTGGTTTTTTATTTTCAAGTGTACTGAGTTTTGCAATCTCTATTGGTTGTTTCATTTATATTTTTTATTTAAAATGCAAATCCGAAGACAAAAACGACTCTACCCCCATCACTACTATTATAAAAGCCTAGATTAGCAGAAATAGAATCTACGCCACTTAGCCATAATGATCCACCACCACTAGTATGCCATACATTAGATGTATTATTTTCTTCCCATACACGACCATAATCAAAGCCACCTGAAATTCCGAAACGTAAAGGAAGTACACTAGTGCGTAAACCTCCTAAAGCTAATCTAAGGTCTGTATTTTGATAAAAAGACCGTTTACCAACAAAGCGTTCGTTTCTAAAACCTCTTAACCCATTGACTCCACCAATTTGAGCACCGTGGTAAAATTCAAAATCATCACCAAGCACTACTTCTCCAGCTAGTTTTGTAGCCAGCACTAAAGACCCTTTACGATTTATTCTATGATCAAATGCTAATTCAGGTATTATGTACCCAAAGTTATTGTCGGCACTCGAATTATCAATATTGGTTTTGTACCCCCCGGTAATACTTAAATCCATACCAAGTCTAGGAAAAGCAGGATTGTCTTTATTTTTATATTCATAAACAAATTCTCCACCACCGTAAGTTTGGTTTTCAAAAAACGTACTGTTAGGGTCTAGAGTATTAATAAACCTATCCTCAGTGTTTTCAACCTCAAAAGATTCTACTAATGGTTTTATATGAAAAGCCCCTCCGTTTCTACCTCTATATATAAGGGAAATGGCTGCATTCCATTGTCTAATTCTAACTCTATTAAAATCTAAGTCAACAGCATCGCTATCAAAGAGCGTTTCATTACCAAAACCAAAGAAGTTTTCTGCAAAATTTGGACTAGTATAACGTCCTTCGATACCGAAATTCCAACCATGAAAAATGTTTGAAAATTCTCCACTGTATTTTAAGTTAACACCCGTAGTGCTAGTATAAAATGCAGCACTAACAACATGCTTTTGAGTAAATGGATTTTTCTGTATACCATAAAAAAGATTTGTATTACTAAGTCCTAAGATTACACCGTCATCTGGGTTAAAAGAAACAATAGGCAATAATTGGTTAAAGCTGCTTTTTACTTTTCTATGGTCGTAATTGTTTACATCGTAGTCATCAACAAGCCATTTTTTAGAACCCTTCTCTACAATGGTGTTTTTCTTGCTCTTATAATCATATAATTTAACCTTACGCTTGTTCTTAAAATTATACGTATCGTTATTCTTACCACCCATTACCCTAATAGGAATAAGGCTTGAACCGTCTCCTTCAACTACAAAAGTATCTTTACCATCCAGACCGTAAATCCAAATTTCTTTAGTAATATCTTTTGAGAAAGTTCGGCTATGCGTACCTGCCTCATTTTTGTGAACTTCTATGGTAGTTTTACCATCAGGCAAACGCGTTATTTTAAACTCATCATCCTTTTGTGTTCCTGTAATTACTTCAAACTTATTAAGGTAAACATAATACTCACGAGCAATTTTCAATAAATTATTACGTCTTCCTTTTAGCTTCTTTTTAATATCTTCAATGGTTTCACCTTTCATTTCATCTGGAATATCCTCAAATGCTTTTTCGATTACCGCGTCGGTCATATTAGTTTGCAGGTATTTGGTCTGCTCTTCCCATACGTTCCAATCAGAATCATTAATTATAGTTACATCTAAACGATAAGGATTAGTAGCAAACCATTTTGCACTTCTTAAATCTTCATCAAAACTTTGCATTTTTCTAAGCGGAGGAATAGCCCTTGTAAGTAATGATATTAAACTACCATCAAATTTAGAAAACGCCTGATCGCGGTCACGAGGTATAGGCTTGCAATATTCAGTACCATCTTCATTTTTAAATAGTGCCCAACGCCATTGGTCTTCATGTCTGTCCCAATCTCCAATAAGCATATCAAACATACGGGCTTTAATATAAGAAGACTCATCTACAACCGACTTGCCAGACTTGTGGATTTCTTGTAAAACATCAGCAGTACTAAGAATATCAATTGGGCTACCAAAACTTTCTAAACTCGTTTGAGTACCCCCCACATGTTCTTCTATCATGTAAAGTTCATCACCAAATTCATCATTATATACCCCTAGAGTCTTTTGTTTTGGCACGTAATATAGTTTTGGATTGGTATGCGATACCTCAACCGCATCAGACAAACCACCAATTGCAAAAGCAGTATATGGGTGGGAAGTTGTATAAAAATCTGCTAAGAATTTGTCTACCACAGTGCCATCTAAGGCATCACCTATATAAACATCTTGAAATGCGTTCGCCTGCAAAAATTTAATTGTACTTTTTTTAAGGGCTCTCATCACAAACTGTTTTCCTGAGCTATCTTCTAAACGCAATGATTTAGATTGTTGCCCACCACCACGTTTAAGCGGTGTTAATCCTCCCAATAAAGTGTCTAATGAAACAACTTTTGCATTTACTTGTTTACTGTAGAATTCTCTATAATGATCTCCCCATAGTGATTTGTAAAAACCACTCTTATCGGTCGCTTCTTTTGTATATACAGATGCTTTTTGTGTTGGAGAAAAACTATTTTTTGTAGAATACGCATTTTTATCATCCTTATGTCCTTTAAATACCACCGAATTGAATACTGATTTAGAAGTCCCGCCTCCTACAGTAAAAAATTCTACAGTCACCTTCCCGTAGGTATCAATATCTAATCTGGAATACCCTTTTTTAGCTAAGGAAAAACCACCATCTTTTGCATTATTAACGTTTTTGGTAGTACCAGCTGCTCCACTTATAATTTGAGGTACACTTTTATTTATATACTGTAAATTCTGATCACGACCCGAAACAAAAATAATATCATCATTTAATCGTGCAAGGGTTTTTAGCCTGTTGCGCAAAGCCTTATGCTGCTTGTTTCTAAAATTTTGAACTGATGGTGCAGCGGTATTTTTTATTAAACCTTGTTTTGTAAGTGTCTCAATAGGATGATGAATTGCTACAATTTTTATTTTTCCTTGTGCTTTTTTAATTTGATTTTCAAATTCTAAAAAGAATAAATTTCTGTTTTCTATTTCAGACGATTGATTGATGTCTACGTGCTTATTCCAATTTTCTAAAAACCATTGCGAGTCTATTGTAATTAAAACAATATTGTCTGAAATATTACGCTTTTTTATTGGCTCGCCATCATTAGGGTAAAATTTAGCTTCACTATTTTTTTTAACATACTTGTCTAAATCTTCAACACCTTTAAAACCGTTTACAAGCCATTCGTTCTTACCAGGAATGAATATAACGTCCTTTTTTAAGCCTTCTACTATTTTTAGCTGTTGGTCAATTGCATTTTTAAAATTTCCTTTAGGGACAGCATTTCCTAGCATCAAAAGCAAAGAATTTGGTGTCTTTTCTGCATCTTTAACAATCTGAGATAAGACTTCACTGTTTTGGGCGTCTCCAGTATTTGCAGTTATAAAAATTGATTTTTCTATTTCCTGACCATAGGTAGATAAAGAAAAGCTAAATGCAAAAACAATGAAAAACAGATTTGATAGTACTATAAGTACATCATTTTTTCGGGTTGATTTAATTGTTGTTAACATAATTTAAGTGTGTTTTTTTTAAGATAATTAGTAGTGTAAAAATGAGCAATGACAAATAGCACATTGGTATCGCTGTTGACGTTTTTGGACACTCTGCAGCACCCATTAATTGCATGATTGATGCGATTAATGCAATCAATGCAGCTAAACCAGTAAAAATGAAATAAATAATGTTCCATTTTTTTAAAACATGTGAAAAAAGTGGCAAGATAAAACAAATAAGTACAATTACGCAGGCTGGCACAACACCAAATTTAGGACATCCGTTTCCTGTCTTAATTTCAGTTAGAACCAGACCTCCAGCACCTATAATACCTACGATAAATAATAGGACAATTAT
>CAZLUS010000116.1:0-3472 GCA_964562775.1 uncultured Flavobacteriaceae bacterium
GTATTTTTGTAGTTGTGGATCAGGTATTAAAAAAATATTTGCCAGAAAGAGCAGTTATAGGCTGTTTTGAATTAATTAAGGCGAACGGTGTACATCTAAAAATTGTAAACCATCGCGTTACAAGGCATGGTGATTATCGCAGAATGCCTAATGGAATGCATCAAATTACGGTGAATGCTTCCCTCAATAAATACCGTTTTTTAATCACTTTAGTACATGAAATAGCACATTTGGTAGCTTTTGAAAAATTTGGTAGACGTATTAAGCCCCATGGCATAGAATGGAAACAAACTTTTCAGCAATTAATGTTGCCTTTTATACGACCAGAGATATTTCCGACTAAATTATTACCTATAATTGCACATCATTTTAAAAATCCAAAAGCAAGCAGTAATACAGATGCTAATTTGGCAATTGCTTTAAAAGAATTTGATATAGAAGAAAGAAAAAAACCCTATATCTATGAGTTGCCTTATGGTTGTATTTTTAGAATCTATAATGGAAAATCGTTTAAAAAGGGAAATAAACGAATAAAACGTTACGAATGTACCGAACTAGCAACAGGCAGATTATATTTGTTTCAACCCAATGCAGAAGTAGAATTAATTAAAGATGCTTAAGTTTCTTTATAAAAGTTGATTATGAATAAAAATTATTACGCAGTTTTAATGGCTGGAGGTGTAGGATCTCGATTTTGGCCGGTAAGTACAACAAATAACCCAAAGCAATTTCACGATATGTTAGGGACTGGTGATACACTTATTCAAAAAACTTTTGCGCGTTTAAATAAATTTATTCCTACAGAAAACATCTTGATTTTAACAAATGAACGTTATAATAATCTTGTTTTAGAGCAATTGCCAAAAGTAAAACAAGAACAAGTAGTTTTAGAACCTGCAATGCGTAATACGGCGCCATGTATTTTATACGCAGCACTTAAGATTCAAAAAATGAATCCAAATGCAGTCATGATTGTTGCACCAAGCGATCATTGGATTGAAGATGAGCAAGCTTTTGAAAATGATGTAAAACAGTGTTTTGATAAATGTGAAAAAGAAGAGGTATTATGTACACTAGGTATAAAACCTACCTATCCAAATACTGGTTTTGGGTATATTGAATATGAAAAAGAAAACCAAGAATCGCTCAAAAAAGTAGCACAGTTTAGAGAAAAGCCTGATGTAGCTACAGCAAAAGAATTTTTAGCTCAAGGTAATTTTCTTTGGAATGCAGGTATTTTTATGTGGAGTGTAAGCACAATTATTAAGGCTTTTAAAAACTATCAACCTGGGCAATTTGAACTATTTAATAACGGACTTTCTTGTTATAATACTGCTGAAGAACAGCCTTTTATCGCAGAGAATTACCCTAAAGCAGAAAATATTTCTATAGATTATGCTATATTAGAAAATTCTAAAGCAATTTTTACCTTACCAGCGACTTTTGATTGGAATGATTTAGGGACTTGGGGTGCTTTGTATGACAAGTTAGAGAAAGACAATAATAATAATGCAAAGGTAAATGGTCAAACGCTTTTGGAAGACGCCAAAGGAAATATGATTAGAACCAATGCCCGTAAAATTGTTGTTGTAGATGGATTAGAAGACTATATTATAGTTGATAAGGATGATGTTTTATTAATTTATCCTAAATCTAAAGAACAAGACATTAAAAAAGTTAGAAGCCAAGTTCAAGAAAAATTTGGTGATGAATACGCTTAGATTATGAGTGAAAATTTATTTGAAGATAAAGATGAAGCCACAGAAGCAGCTGGTGAAGAAATTAAAAAAGACTTTAAAGGACTCCTGGGGAGTGTCCGAAAATTTACTTTTGAGCTATTAGAAATCCGAAGCAATACGGATGCTACGGCTACAAGAGAGTCTATAATTGCCGATATACCATTTAAAGGGCATACTTCTTGGATTTTAATCTGCTCTATTTTTATCGCCTCAATAGGTTTGAACGCAAACTCATCAGCAGTTGTTATTGGTGCGATGTTAATTTCTCCATTAATGGGCCCAATTTTAGGAATGGGCATGTCATTAGCTATTAATGATATTGATATGCTAAGACGCTCGCTCAATAACTTTGCAGTAATGGTTGTTCTTAGTGTACTAACTGCCTATTTGTTTTTTGCAATATTCCCTCTAAGAGATGAATCTTCGGAACTTTTAGCACGAACAGCTCCAGATATTCGAGATGTTTTAATTGCTTTTTTTGGAGGTCTTGCTTTGGTTATTGCACGAGCTAAAAAAGGAACTATTGCCAGTGTAATTTTTGGTGTGGCAATTGCCACTGCTTTAATGCCACCATTATGTACTGTTGGTTTTGGTTTGGCTATTGGTAAGCCCTTGTATGCTTTAGGTGCAATGTATTTATTTACTATCAATACTATTTTTATTGCCCTAGCAACTTTTTTGGTTATAAAATACTTGCGCTTTCCTATGGTGCGTTATGCAAACTCTAAAAGAAGAAGTTTTGTAGCAAGAATAGCTTCGGTTATTGGTGTTCTAGTAATGATACCTGCGGGTTTTACATTTTACAATGTCTTACAAGAGTCCTTATTTAGAAAGCAAGCTCAAGAGTTTTTGGCTGATACTGTAGAAGTATATGCTTTTAAAGACAATGGTAGATACGAGAATGATTTAACAGATATTCATTACGATAAAGATTTAGGTTCTTATCTAGAAGTTGCAATTTTAGGTACAGAAGAAGTACCTGAAAACATTATTAATACCTGGCGAAATAAAAAGAACCAATATCCGAGACTAGCGAATACAGATTTACGTGTATTACAGGGAGGTCGTGATGATTCTGAACAACGTTTTAAATACGTAAACGAATTATACGAATCTAAGAAAGCAGAGCTACTAACCAAAGATGAACGTATTCGTTTTTTAGAAGAAGAAGTAGCAAGTTTTGGTAAGTTAGCAGCCCCTAACGTGCCGTTTGAAGATATTACAGAAGAAGCTAAGATAAATTATACTTCTATTGTTGGGATAGGTTTTTCTAATAGGGTGCAAACAGATTTTAGCACTATGGATACAATCTCTTTATTTGATGTTAAGTTAAAGGAAGAGCTTACCGAAGAGCAAAAGGCTTTGGCTATTAATAAGATTACAGCGTGGTTAAAAATTAGAGTTAAAGACACTACTATTGTAGTTAGAGAGGTAAATTAGTTACGCTCCTCAATATACATTTGACGCACTTTTTTGAAAAGCTCAGAAGAGTAAACAAAATTAGTAACGGCTTCATTGTCAGTTTTAAAAATCTCTTTATTTGTGCCTTCCCATTCTTTATGGCCGTTTTTAAGAAAAATAATTTTCTCGCCAATCTCCATAACAGAATTCATATCATGTGTATTAATAACAGTAGTGATATTGTATTCTTTAGTAATTTCTTGAATTAGATTATCAATTAAGATAGCCGTTTTAGGGTCTAATCCAGAGTTGGGTTCATCACAAAATAAATA
>CAZLUS010000116.1:3572-7654 GCA_964562775.1 uncultured Flavobacteriaceae bacterium
CCACCTTGATCTGGCTCAAAAAGCCCTAAAAGCGATTTAATAAAAACAGTTTTTCCAGAACCACTCTGCCCAATAATCAAGTTTGTTTTTCCTTGCTCAAAGGTGGTGTTTATACCTTTTAAAACATGGTTATCACCAAACGATTTGTATATTTCTTCAACTCCAATCATCCTAGTAGTAACTGAGTTAATACATAATTTAAAATAATAATCATTACACTAGTCCAAACAAAAGCGGTTGTACTTGCTTTACCAACTTCTAAAGCACCACCTTTCATATAAAAACCATGAAAAGAAGGAACGGTAGCTATTACAAACGCAAATACTAATGTTTTAATAAAAGAATAGGTGACATGAAAAGGTATAAAGTCTAATTGTACCCCTTTTATAAACTCAGCGCTAGTAGTATAGCCTCCAAAGGCTCCTGCTACCCAGCCACCCAAAATACCAACGTACATAGCAATTGCTATAACAAAAGGATAAAGCAGCATGGCTATTATTTTAGGGAACACTAAGTAATTTAAAGAATTAACACCCATTACTTCTAAAGCATCTATTTGTTCTGTAACACGCATGGTTCCAATACTAGAGGTAATATAAGACCCGACTTTACCTGCCATTATGATAGAACAGAAAGTAGGTGCAAATTCTAAAATTACTGATTGTCTAGCAGCAAAGCCTATAAGGCTTTTGGGAATTAATGGATTAGTTAGGTTAAGTGCCGTCTGTATAGTAACAACACCGCCAATAAAAAAAGAAATAAAAATAATGATACCCATAGAACCGTAGATAAGCTCATCGGTTTCTTTGAAAATCAATGATTTCATGATACGCCATTTGGTAGGTTTTTTAAAGACCTCAAACACCATAATAAAATACTTGCCAATGGCATCTATATAATTCATGAATTGTAATCAACTTAGATATGTAAAAATAGTAATATTGAATGGTATTTAACCTTAATTTTATTTTTTGACAACAAGAATTCTATAGCTTTGTATCATTAAGAATAAAATTAGCATGAAAAACCCTATACAATTACTTCTTTTTTTAATATTATTTTCTTTTTTACAAGGTGTAGCTCAAAAGAAACGAAAAGATAAAAGCCAGTTAGCGCATAAAACTGTTGCTGCTCCAAAACTTGTTGTTGGTATTATTGTAGATCAGATGCGTTACGATTATTTAACACGTTTTTGGAATCACTACGGGGAAGGTGGTTTTAAACGATTAACAAACCAAGGTTTTACTGCTAAAAACCATCATTTTAATTATGCACCTACTAGTACGGGTCCTGGGCACGCTTCTGTATATACAGGGACAACCCCAAGCGAGCACGGTATAATAGGTAATAATTGGTATGATAATGATATAGCGGATTCTGTGTATTGTGCATCAGATTCCATTTGTACTTCTGTTGGTACAATATCTGATGCTGGCGAAATGTCTCCACGACGTATGTTAACAACCACAATTACAGATCAATTGCGATTACACACGCAAATGCGCGGTAAAACAATAGCTGTAGCCTTAAAAGACAGAGGATCAGTATTGCCAGGAGGACATACCGCAAATGCAGCCTACTGGTTTGAAGGCGATGATGTAGGAAAATGGATTACAAGTTCCTATTATATGGATCAATTACCTAAATGGGTGCAGGATTTTAATAGCTCTGGAAAAACACAAAGCTATAAAAAGGCTTGGACCACCCTAAAGGATATTAGTACTTATGTCGAAAGCGGGGTTGATAATAATCCCTACGAAGGTTTATTCGAAACCGAAACAGCTCCAGTATTTCCACATAACACACCTAATTTATTGGATAAAACAACAGATTTCGATATTATAAAAGAAACTCCTTGGGGAAACAGTTTAACTACAGATTTTGCTATAGAAGCCTTAGAAAATGAAAATTTAGGTGCAGATGCTATTACAGATTTTTTAGCATTAAGTTATTCAAGTACAGATTATATAGGACACAAGTTTGGTGTAAATTCAAAAGAAGTTCAAGACGCTTATTTGCGCTTAGATTTAGACTTAGAACGCTTGTTAACTAAATTAGATATTAAAGTTGGTGCTGGGAAGTATACTGTTTTTTTAACGGCAGATCATGGGGCTATAAATGTGCCAGCTTATTTAAAAGATAGTAAAGTAGCAGCTGGTTATCTTGATAAAGAAGTAATGAAATTGAAGCTTAATGAATTTTTAAGTTACACCTACGGAACTACAGATTTAATAAAAGGTATAAGTAATAATCAAGTTTTTTTAGATAGAAAGATTATAAATAATCTAGATATGGACTTAAGAGAAGTTCAAGAAGAAATTGCAATAGAATTATTAGCTTATGAAGGGGTAAATAAAACTTATACCGGCTACCAGATGTGGCAGAATGAGTATACAAAGGGTATTCCTTATATTTTACAGAATGGATGGCACCAAAAGCGTTCAGGAGATATCTTAATTGTGCCTAAACCTGCACATATTTCATATCCTAAAACGGGATCTACACATGGTTCTCCAATGATTTATGATACTCATGTCCCTTTGTTATTTTATGGTAATGGCATTAAAAAAGGAAGTACAGTACATAGGACTGAAACACCAGATATTGCACCAACAATTGCTACCATGTTAGGTATAGCATTCCCTAATGGAACCACAGGAAAGCCTATTCCTGCTGTTTTAGAGTAGCATTTAGTTTATTCAATTTCACCAGCTAATCTAGTTCCAGTTCCAACTTTATCTAATAATGTATCTCCCAGTTCGGTTCTTATGTTGTCTCCAAGAGATAGAATTTCTGCTACAATATCGGGATGTTTGGCAGCAACATCTATTGTTTCACTAATATCCTTTGATAAATCATATAATTCTATGGTATTCATAGTATTGTATTCGTATTCAACTGGAAGACCATTTTCACCTCCTTTTCGCCCATTTAAGGTTCTATATTTATGAGGGAAATACATTTTCCATTTTCCATATCTTATACCGTGGAGTTCGTTTACATGATAATAAAAGTAGTATGCTTTGTGAGGAGATTGGTTTGATTTACCAGTCCAAATATCCCATATATTCATCCCATCAATTGTATTGTCTGGAAGTTTTGCGCCAGTTATTTTAGCAATGGTTGGGAGGATATCTATTGCCATCATGGGCACGTCAATTACTCTTCCAGGTTTTATTTTATTTGGGTATCTAATAATACAAGGTTCTCTTTGTCCTCCCTCTAATGCAGTACCTTTTCCTTCTCTTAATGGGTAAGCACAACCAGCATGGTCACCATAACTTAACCATGGACCATTATCTGAAGTAAATATAACAATCGTATTGTCATCTAAATTATATTCTTTTAGTGCTGCTAAAACTTGCCCTACAGACCAGTCAATCTCCATAATAACATCGCCATACAAACCTCTTTTTGATTTCCCCTTAAATTTATCTGAAACGTATAATGGAACATGAGGTTGAGGATGTGCTATATATAGAAAAAAAGGATTTTCCTTATTTTTTTTAATGAATTCGACACTTCTTTCTGTTATTTGTGTGGTTAAAGAAGATTGGGTTGTTAAGGTGTCAATAATTTTTTCATTTTCAAATAAAGGGAGTGGGCTAAAATCGAATGAAGTACCTTGTTGAGGATGCAAAGGCCACATATCATTAGAATAGGGTATTCCAAAATATTCATCAAAGCCTTGATTGTTAGGCATAAATTTAGGATGGTCTCCTAAGTGCCATTTTCCAAAAATCCCAGTATTATAATTGATTTCTTTTAACATTTCTGGAATTGTGGTTTCAGATAAATTTAATCCTTGATTGCTATCTGGCATAAACGCCCCATGAATACCTATTCGATTAGGGTAACAACCTGTAAGAAGCCCTGCTCTAGATGCTGAGCAAACTGCTTGAGCGGCATAGAAATCGGTAAGCATTATACCTTCTTTAGCCATATTATCTAAGTTTGGCGTTTCTATGTCAGTAGCGCCAAAACACCCTATATCTTGATACCCTTGATCATCGGTAAAAATGATAATTACATTAGGTTTTTTATCTTGTAAAAGTTTCGATTTTTTACTTGTACAAGAGATA
>CAZLUS010000117.1:0-7645 GCA_964562775.1 uncultured Flavobacteriaceae bacterium
AGAAGCTATTTATAAATCTATTAGCGAGGGTGGTAAAAAACAACAATTAGATTTTGCTTCAGGATACGGATTTGCAGGGTGATTTTTTAAGATTTCTCACGTGCCGTTCTGTAAACAATGCCAATTGATTTGAAAATTTATATCCCCGTTTTTGTTGTTTCTAAATGTGTAGCTCGAACACTATGAAGATAAAAATGTTTTTTTTGATTTAAGTTTCTCAAAACAATATTTTAAGCTCTTAACATTTCAAGTGCTTATTATATCTTTTTCTTATAAAAAATGAAATCGCGTCTACTCGAGATGTCATTAAATCATTTGATTACCGGTCTTTACTGTGTGAAACCCTATTTTCACAACATTTATTTCAGTTTATATCTGTATAGCTTTAATTTTAATCAGTTACAATAAAAAAATTTATATAGCACCTTATCATTTTATTTAATGTTAGCCAAAAAAGAACATGTTAAATTAACTATTTTAATAAGTTTTCTAGTTTTTGCTATTACTAGTTATGGACAAGAAACTTTTCGAGATTTGTTTGACAATGCCAATTATGGAAATAATAATGGTTCTCAAAATTGGTCTGCAAATTGGAATGAGGTTATTGACGGCGGAAGTCCTACTGGTGGAAGAATACGAATTACTGGAGGAGAATTGCGTTTTGAAGATATAGGTCGTAATAACCGTAGCATATCGAGATCTCTTGACCTCAGTGGAGCAACAAGTGCTACACTAGAATTTACATGGAGGAGCGAAGGCTTAGATGGTGGAAATGCCTCAAATAGCGGAGAGATATTAGCTGTACAAGCCTCTTCTGATGGTATTAATTTTAACACATTAGGTTTTATATTTGGTTCACAGACTATTAATTTTAGTCAAGATATTTCTGCTTTTATATCAGCGAATACTACCATCCGTTTTGTTAACAATGGAACATGGCAATTTGGTGATTGGGAGAATAATGAGTTTGTTTTTGTAGATAACGTCTTGATTACGGGTTTTTTTTCAAATCCAAATGACAGTGATGGGGATGGTATTCTTAATAATCTAGACAATTGCCCTACTAATGCAAACCCTGATCAGGCAGATTTAGATGGAGACGGTGTAGGAGATATTTGTGATTTAGACGATGATAATGATGGTATACCAGATAGTGTGGAATGCCCTTTAAATCCACCCACTGGTGGAAATGTTGAACCAGATGCTGTTTTTTTTACCCGAGAAAACACACAGTTTTTTAGCATATCAAATAATACTAACGCTATGGGGTATTCAGAATCTGGCTGGGAACAATCTGTTTTAAATTTAGGAGGTACTATTATTGAAGATTTAGATTTTACATCACCCGCTTTTTCTAACGGTACAGTTACTGTTACTAGTGATGGTACTGCAAGTACTATATCTGTAGCTGCTACTACTGCAAATGCTTTTATTTCTGGTAATACTGGTTCTGGTTTAAATGTAGCCCCCGGAAATGTAGCAGACGAACCTGATGATAATATGGTGTTTTCTACGTTTATAAACTTTACCAACCCTGTATTTAGTTTTGGCTTTGATTTAATGGATATTTTTGATAATGGACAGGCTGATAGTTTTTCAAATGTATGGGAGGTTTTTCTTGATGGAACGCTAGTCTATAGTATTATTGGCAATAGTATTGGAGCGGGTAATACTGGAGATTTAAATATCTTAGATCCCGATGGAAATTCTTTAGGAACTGCTACTTTAGGGCAAAACTTAGAGCAATTTTTCGGATTTATTAGTGATGAGCCCGTAAACCAAATAGAAATTAGAACATCATCTACCTTTAATGGAGGTAATACTGGAGAAGATGTGCATGGTTTAGATAGTTTTAGATATACTATGATGCCTGTATCAGATATGGACGGTGATATTCTACAGGCTTGTGTAGATTTAGATACTGATAATGATGGTATTTATGACGCTCTAGAAGCAGGCCATAATCAAACACATATTGACGGAGTATTAATGGGTCCTGTAGGCTTAGACGGTATCCCTGACAGTGTTCAAAATCTTGGGCAAGAAGATAGTGGAATTATTAATTATACAATTCTTGACTCTGATTCTGATGGTATTATAGATGCTTCAGAATTAGATAGTGATGATGACGGTTGTAACGATGTTTTAGAAGCTGGTTTTACAGATGACAATTCAGATGGTCTTTTAGGTCCTTTACCAGTATTGGTAGACCCTAATGGGATTGTTACTTCTGGAACAGACGGGTACACAACACCTAATGATATTAATAGTAATACAATTTTTGATTTTCGAGAAGCAGGCCCCATACCAAGTATCGTTATTGAACCGCCATTAACCACAAGTACTTTTACAAATAATACTATATCTATTGCTGTCACTAGTACTAATACGGATACTTTTCAATGGCAATTATTCAATGGGACAACTTGGGTAGATTTAATAAATACTGCATTATATAGCGGTACAACAACCAATACGCTTCAAATTAATAATGCAACTCTTACAGAAAATAATACAGAATATCGGGTAATAGTATCTAATTCTGGCTATGTATGTTCCGTAGTAACTTCTACTACAGCTACCCTAGTTGTTAGAACAGCAACAGTTATAACCAATAGGAGAATTACATATAGAGTAAAAAGAAATTAGTTTTATTAAGAAAGCTTACATAACAGATATTCATTATTTTTCGCTTCTAAAAGCGCCAATACAAAAGTTAGTGATGCATTCCAATTTAGATATATTTCGTTCCTCGCATTACTTTACAAATAATCTGTCTCCTACTTTTTATTTGTGTGGCATTCTCTGAATAAATAGCAACAACACCAACATCTTGCTTGCTATTTTTGGACAAATAGATAACAGCTAGAATGAGTTAATAGCATGCTTAAAACTTCTCAAAAACCCCTAATCCAAATAGAGCGAAATCAAATTTTACAGGGTCATTAGGGTCTAATTTCCGTAAGTTAATATCTAGTTCGGCAAGCGCTTTGGCGTCGTTTTGTTTTCGTTTTAAAAGCTTTAGTTTTCTACCCACATTACCAGAATGTACATCTAAAGGGCAAGATAGTTTTGCAGGTGAGATATTTTTCCAAATACCAAAGTCTACACCTTTATCAGCTGAGCGAACCATCCACCGTAAAAACATATTTATACGTTTTGCTGCCGAACCTTTTAGGGGGTCAGAAACATGTTTTTGTGTACGTGGTAGATGCTCAATTTCAAAAAAGAGTGATTTGTAATTGCTAATAGCTGCTTGTAGTGATTGCTTTTCTTGATGTTTGGTAAAAACAGTTTCTAATCCGCCATGATTTAGGTAGATATTTTTTAATGACTTAATAAAAAACTTTAAATCACTCCCATTAAAAGTGCGATGCACAAAATTGGATACATTATCTAAATCTAAGTCTTGGTGATTTACAATAAAGTCGTGTGGGGAGTTGTCCAATAATTCCATCAGCTTAGAAGCATTTTTGATAATGCTTTTTCTATTTCCCCAAGCAATGGTAGCAGTTAAAAAGCCACTTAGTTCTATGTCTTCTTTTTTAGAAAAACGATGCGGTATTTGTAAAGGGTCGTCTTCCAAGAATTTTGGATGCTCATACTGTGCAGCTTTTTGGTTAAGAAATTCCTTTAGTTCAGTTTTATTCATTCAAACGGAATACCTAAAAATTTCATAATAATAAATGGGCCAACAAGAATTAGGTTATGTGCTGCATGCAAAAGTATAGACCATAACAAACCAAGTTTAGTTCTTATATAGCCTAAAAAGATACCTGCAGAAATTTGTGGAGCTACTAAAATTGGAATTAACCAATAAAAACCATCAATTTCTGGAAAATTGCCTATATGTATTAATCCAAAAAGTAAAGCAGAAAGATAGTATGCGTATTTAAAATAATTAGAGTTTTTAAAAAGTGCTAATGGAGCTCTAAAAAATAATTCTTCTAAGGCTGGGGCAATTACTACAGCTACGAAAAAAATGAATACAGGGGAGTAATTCTCGAGCATTTCTACTACTGCATGATTATCAAAATTAAAACCTACAATAGTAGTAATGCCTTTCATTAAAAACCCTAATGCTAGACTGAACCCTACGGTGATGAGTACGAGCGTAAAAAAAATCTTCGTTTTTTCTTTTACACTATACTCTTCTTTCAAATACAGTGGGTTTTTTAAAAATTCCCAAACCTTACTTAGCATACTAATTTGTAATTAAACCATCTACCATTACTAATTTTCTGTCTGCCATATTTGCTAGCTCTTCATTATGGGTAACAATAACAAAGGTTTGTCCAAACTCTTCTCGCAAATCAAAAAATAGTTGATGCAGATTATCTGCACTTTCAGAGTCTAAATTACCACTGGGTTCATCAGCAAATATTACAGAAGGATTATTAATTAGTGAGCGGGCAACAGCTACACGTTGTTGTTCGCCACCAGAAAGTTCGTTTGGTTTATGGTGCATTCTATCTGCCAAGCCTAAAAATTGCAACAATTCTTTAGCCTTAGTTTCTGCTTCTTTTTTAGAAGTCTTTTTTATATATGCCGGTAAGCAAACATTTTCTATAGCTGTAAATTCTGGTAATAGTTGATGAAATTGAAAAATAAATCCAATATGTTCATTTCTAAATCGCGCTAGATTATTATCTGTAAGTTGATTAGTTGCTATATCGCTAATTGTAATAGTACTTTCCGCTTTATTAGAAGGAATATCTAGTGTGCCTAAAATTTGAAGTAAAGTAGTTTTACCAGCGCCAGATGGACCTACAATAGCTACTACTTCTCCTTTTTTAATATCTATATCAACACCTTTTAAAACTTCTAAGTTTCCATAGAATTTTTTAATGTTGGATGCCTGTATCATAATCTTAAAGTAAAAGGATGAAAATACGCATTACTTGTAAGTAGAGAAAGCCGTTTAATCAAAAATATTTTTAAACTTTGTAAACTATTAAAAAATTAAGTTAAAAAGTATAAACTAATTGTATGGTAATAAAAACTGTTCAATATTTATGCGAAATAGATATATAAAATCTGATGCAGTTAGAAAGTGCAATTTTTGCGAATGGTTGTTTTTGGTGTACTGAAGCAGTTTTTCAAAGATTAAATGGAGTTAAAGAAGTGATTTCTGGTTATACTGGGGGTGAAATTAAGAACCCCGCTTACAGAGAAATTTGTACAGGAAGAACTGGCCATGCAGAAGCAATAAAAATTAGTTATGATTCTTCATTAATAAGTTATAACGAATTATTAGAGGTTTTTTTTGCGACTCATGACCCAACAACCCTAAATAGACAAGGGAATGATGTGGGAACACAATATAGGAGTGAAATTTTTTATACTACAGTAAAACAAAAAGAAGCAGCAGAAAAATTTGTAAAACTTCTTGAAGATGAAAACGTATTTGCTTCTCCTATTGTAACAGCAATTTCTGAAGAAAAACCTTTTTATCATGCAGAGGAAGACCACCAGAATTATTATAATGAGAATAAAACGCAAGGCTATTGCCAGTTTGTAATTAATCCTAAGATTGATAAACTTAATAAGTTTTTTGCTGATAAATTAAATAAGATTGATAATTAATAGTATGGAGGCATATAAAAATTTAGAAGAATATAATATTGAAGTTACAAACGAAGTTAAAGAGCGTTTTTCAAAAATAATTGACGAAATAGGGGAGGATGTTGATAGAGAAGGACTTGTAAAAACCCCTGAACGTGCTGCTAAAGCAATGCTTTTTCTTACGCAAGGTTACCAACAAGATGCTGCCAAAATATTAAAAGGAGCTATGTTTAAAGAAGATTATGATGACATGGTTATTATAAAAGATATTGAATTGTACTCTCTTTGTGAGCATCATATGCTTCCGTTTTTTGGGAAAGCACATATAGCTTATATTCCTAATGGACATATTGTAGGCTTAAGCAAGATTCCAAGAATTGTAGATGTTTTTGCGCGTAGGCTTCAAGTACAAGAGCGTTTAACCCATGACATTTTAGAGTGTATAAATAGCACTTTAAAACCTCAAGGTGTTGCTGTTGTTATAGAAGCAAGTCATATGTGTATGATGATGCGTGGGGTACAAAAACAAAATTCGGTAACTACCACATCTGGATTTAGGGGTCAATTTGAAAAAATTGAAACGCGTAATGAGTTTTTAAAATTGATAACTTCTAAGCTCAATTAATAATTTTGTAATCTGTTTTGCACTATTATAAATAGAATTACTATTTTTCAAGCATGTCAAAATTAAAAGATAATAAAATAAGAAACCTTTTTCTAGGATTACTCTTTGATGCTTTGGGGATGTTATCATTCTTTTTACCTGGTATTGGAGAATTTTCAGATGTTATATGGGCACCATTAGCAGGGTGGCTTATGACAAGAATGTATAAAGGAAAAATTGGTCAAGCGGCTGGTTTAGTAACTTTTGTAGAAGAGTTAATACCTGGTTTAGATGCCATTCCCACTTTTACTATTATGTGGATCTACACTTATCTTTTAAGTGATAAAAAATAGATAAAAATTCTAATTTGTTATCAGTACATTAAATGTTTGCGTAGCTAAATCTAAAACTCCCTGAGCTTCTCCTAAGCTTCCGTCATTTGGTTTGGTGGGTAGATGAAGTAAGGTAAATGTTAAGTTAGCAGAACCAGCTGTAGCAGTAGTTACTTCAAATTGTAATCCTAAAACATTTCCATTACTATCTGTGTCTATTGGTTCAATAACTGAAACTGATCCTCCTTGGCCAAAAATCACTTGATGGTCAGTAGCTTCTGTTTGTATTTCGGGTGTGATATCTGTATTACCATTAGCTACTGTAATCACTCCATTATATGTTATATTGCCTGCTAAATTTCCAGAAACACTTAAAGTTGGCGAATCACTATTTGGATTAACCGAAGTTAAAGTAATAACAGCTTCTGTACTTTCTTGGGGGCTTAGCGTAACCGTAAAATTAGTTATGGTTTCTATTTCATTTATTGGAGTTGCAGACCCTTCATCATCATCCGAACAGGAGCTAAAAAAGAAGGCTGTAAATACAATAAAAAAAAATAAAATATTTTTCATTTTTGTGAAATTATCCTTGTAAAGGTAATAAAATACCTAGATTAATATTTTCACTATTGTATTTACAGCCTAATTTCGCTTGTAGAGATTAAATCTTTAACAACCGCGATAGTATTTTTTTCTTATTATTCAATTACAATAGGAAAAGAAACTTCAACGTCTGTATCTCCACCTGCATTTGTAATGTCTCCATCAGCTACTCCTTCAGCAAATTTGTCTAATAAATGACGTAAAACTACTACCATATTTCCCGAACCTGGAGCACCTGTGGTAATTGTAGTCGCTATGCCTAATGGATTATTGTCATCATCCGCATCATTATACTCTAGCGTAAAAGAAACATCACCAACTGCTTGATAAAAAAATTGATGTTCATCATCTTCTTCTGCAACTTCCTCTGTAATGTCTTCACCTTCTATTTCATTTAAAACTTCTACAACAGCATTATATACCGTGTTTGCAGTTAGGTTTTCTACTGTTATTTCTGGTGGGTTAGGACCATCTCCGTCTAAATCTCTACTACTTAATTCAACGGTTGCTCCACCATCTGCGGGAGTTAAAGTAAGGTTTA
>CAZLUS010000118.1:0-7627 GCA_964562775.1 uncultured Flavobacteriaceae bacterium
TATAAGGAACTCTTTTTGCTTCTTTAGAAGATTCAGAGAATTTATTTCCCATAAATCTTTTGATAGAATAAATAGTTTTATGCGGATTTGTAACTGCCTGACGCTTTGCAGGGTCTCCTACTTTAATCTCTCCTCCTTCTACAAATGCAATTACTGATGGTGTTGTTCTTTTACCTTCAGCGTTTGGTATTACCACCGGCTCGTTACCTTCCATAACGGAAACGCAAGAGTTGGTTGTCCCTAAATCTATTCCGATTATTTTACTCATGTTTATATATTATGCTGTTATATTTATTTTTAACACTCGTTCTTTAAATGTCAATGATTATGCCATGACAAAAAAACTGACATGATGTCATTTTAAAATTATTCGCATTACATACAACCAAAATCTATAAACAATTTTAATACCTGAAAAGACAGGTCTTTTTAGGCTATAGCCTTATTGGTAATACCATCTAAAGCTGCGCCAATTTTAGTAGTTACTTGCAATGTAGCATCACTAAGAGAATGTTTACTTTTTAAGTATTCAATATTATTATAAATTACTTTTATTACACCTGCATCATTAGTTACAAGTATTTTTTGAGGTAAATCTATTGCAATATCTAAATTATCATTCATTAAAACTGTTCCTAATTTAGGATTGCCAAATAGAATGATTTTTGTTTCTGCTAACTTTAAATCTACAGAAGCAGCATTCTTACTATGATCTAATTCTAAAATAATTTTCAAATTAGGGTTTTCATCAATTGTGCTTCTCAAAGCCCTATATGTTTCTTGGAATGTTTTTTTACTTGTTTTTGTGATAAGTGGTTCAATAGCCATTAGTTATATTTTAGTATTAAATATATATGTCGAAATGATATTTTAAAACTTCCTTGAAAATAGTTATTTAAACCATGCTTCATGAATTTTAGGTTATTTTTACCTTGTATAAATGTGATTATATATGGAATGTATTAGCGTTTTTGACATGCTTAAAATAGGTGTAGGCCCATCAAGCTCGCATACGCTTGGCCCTTGGAGAGCAGCAGAAAGATGGATTAAAGAACTGCGCGATAGCAATACCTTCTCAGCTATAGAAAAAATAGAAGTCAAGCTCTACGGTTCCTTATCACTTACCGGTAAGGGGCATGCCACAGACACTGCAATAGTACTTGGTTTGTTAGGTACTGACCCTGTTACAATCCCCATAGCTAAAATTCCAGACTATATTAGTTCGATTAAAAAAAATAAAAAAATACAGTTTGGTGGTGAAAAAGAACTGGATTTTGATTTTGATGCTGCAATTGTTTTTAGACGCGAATTTTTACCTTTTCACGCCAATGGAATTAAATTTATTGGTCATCTAAAAAATGGTGAAACTAGTACCGAAACCTATTACTCCATTGGAGGAGGTTTTGTAGTAAAAGAAGAGCGTAAAAATTCTAAAGAAAAAGAGCAGGCTTTTAACTGTTTTCCCTTTCCCATTACAACAGGTGAAGAACTTTTGGCCTATTGCGAAAAAGAGAACAAACCGATTTCTGAAATTGTCTTAGCCAATGAACGTTCTATACATTCTGATGCCGATATTGACACTAGGCTAAAGCATATCTGGGATACCATGCTAGAATGCATGTATACCGGTTGCCATACTGAAGGGGTACTACCTGGAGGTTTGAATGTTAGACGACGGGCTTTTGATATGCACCAAAAACTAAAATGCAAGCTTAGTTACACTACGCCTGTAGAATGGTTACATACCATTAGAGAAACCGAAGTGCGTTTTCGTGAAATATTAAAATGGGTAAGCTGTTTTGCGCTCTCTGTAAATGAAGTAAATGCTTCTTTGGGGCGTGTTGTTACCGCTCCAACTAATGGTAGCGCGGGGGTGATACCTGCGGTATTAATGTACTATTTGGTTATTGAAAATCACGATGGTAATTTTGACGATATCAAACGCTTTCTACTAGTTGCTAGTGAAATTGGAAGCATCTTTAAAAAGGGAGCTACCATTTCTGCAGCCATGGGCGGCTGCCAAGCAGAAATAGGAGTTTCATCTGCAATGGCAGCTGGAGCACTTACCGAATTAATGGGTGGCACACCTGAACAAGTACTCATAGCTGCGGAAATAGCAATGGAACATCATTTAGGGCTTACCTGTGACCCCATTGGCGGACTAGTGCAAGTGCCCTGTATAGAACGTAATTCTATGGGAGCTATAAAAGCTATAAATGCTGCCGAATTG
Source organism: uncultured Flavobacteriaceae bacterium (assembly GCA_964562775.1). Lineage (GTDB taxonomy): Bacteria > Bacteroidota > Bacteroidia > Flavobacteriales > Flavobacteriaceae > Croceitalea. The sequence goes on from CAZLUS010000118.1 coordinate 2,231, forward strand.
GCTATGGATACCAATCCAGAAGATGCTAAAGTGCCTCTAGATAAAGTTGTAAATACCATGTGGGAAACTGCTAAAGATATGAGTAGCAAATACAAAGAAACCTCAGAAGGCGGCTTGGCGGTTGGTGTATTTTTAAGCGATTGCTAAATTATTCTATACATCCCGCTTTTCCTCTAGTATCTATAAGATAGACGATTTTCCATTCGCCATCAAAATTTACCATCTGAAAAGAGTTAATGCCGCAATGACTAAAATTATCATTTAACCAAAACTCATAACCTACCCATGCATTTGCCATTGTTCTATCTACTTGTATAGACCAAGAGGTAAGTTTTTCCTCAAAAGAAATACTATCTGGAATACTGGTTATGGAATGAATTAGATTTTCAATTTTCTCATTTTTAAAAAGTGTTCTACCCTCCCTATCGCTGCCTGTTGTTTGTAAAATAACTTCATCCGCAAGTACACTTTTCATAAGCTTAGCGTCTTGCGCATGAAAGCCTTTAAAAAAAGTTTCAACTGCTACCTTAACTAATTCTTGATCTGTTTTTTGCGCAGTTAGTATTAAAAGGTTTAAAAAAAATAAGGCAAAGAAAAATGCTTTTTTCATCATCTAGTTTTTTGGTAGTGATTCTAAATTAAACAAATCTGCTTACATTTAAACTTTAAATAAACGTATAATGTCTGTAGCCAAAAAAGAATACAAGAGAATAACGGTAAAATCATTGGTAGAAATGAAACAGAATGGAGAAAAAATCTCTATGCTAACCGCCTATGATTATTCTATGGCTAAAATTGTAGACTCTGCCAATGTAGATGTTATTTTAGTGGGCGATTCTGCTAGTAATGTAATGGCTGGTCATGAAACAACCTTGCCTATTACACTAGATCAAATGATTTACCATGCGAGTTCTGTGGTTAGAGCCTCGGAAAGAGCTTTAGTTGTTGTTGATATCCCTTTTGGAAATTACCAAAGTGACTCTAAAGAAGCACTGCGCTCTGCTATAAGAATAATGAAAGAAAGTGGTGCGCATGCCATAAAAGTTGAAGGTGGTAAAGAAATAAAAGAATCTGTATTACGAATTATAAAGGCGGGTATACCCGTAATGGGACATTTGGGGCTTACCCCACAATCCATCTATAAATTTGGGACCTATACGGTTCGTGCTAAAGAAGAAAAAGAAGCAAGCAAACTTAAAAAAGATGCAAAGCTCTTAGAAAAATTAGGTTGCTTTGGAATTGTTCTCGAAAAAATTCCTGCAGAATTGGCAAAAGAAGTGGCAGAGAGTGTTTCTATTCCTGTAATTGGTATTGGTGCTGGAGGAGGTGTAGATGGACAAGTACTTGTTGTACATGATGTACTAGGAATGACGCATGAATTTAATCCACGTTTTTTAAGACGTTATATGAACCTTTACGAAGAGATGGGAGCAGCAATTTCTAAATATGTGGGCGATGTAAAAAGTAGAGATTTTCCAAACAAAGAAGAGCAGTATTAATTCTCTTATCAAACGCTAACTTTTGTCGTCTAAAATCTACTCTACCGCAGCTAACCTTCAGGTTCTTTATGAAGACAATCACATCATTGTTATCAATAAGAGACCAGGAGATATTGTACAAGGTGATAAAACAGGCGATGCACCACTTAGCGATATCGTAAAAGCGTATTTAAAAATTAAACATAACAAACCTGGCAATGTGTATCTGGGTGTTGTGCATCGTTTAGATAGACCTACATCGGGCATTATAGTTTTTGCAAAAACTTCAAAAGCATTACCTAGACTAAACAAATTATTTTCCGAAGGAAAGACTAAAAAAACATACTGGGCTGTAGTAAAAAATAGCCCCGAGCATAAAAGTGATTCGCTTGAGCATTGGCTTGTGCGTTACTCCAAACAAAACAAGTCTTATGCGCATAAAAAAGAAGTACCTAACAGCAAAAAAGCACTCCTAGAGTATACCACCATAAAGAAATTAGATAATTATACGCTCTTAGGTATTAATTTACAAACAGGACGCCATCACCAAATACGAGCGCAACTAGCAGCTATAGGCTGTATTATCAAAGGGGATTTAAAGTATGGTGCAGCGCGTAGTAATAAAGATGGGAGTATACATTTACATTCTAGGGCTTTATCCTTTGAACATCCTGTAAAAAAAGAAGTAGTAGAATTTATTGCTCCACCACCAAATGAGTCTATTTGGAATGACTGTCTTTAATTTTTCCTATTTTTAAGCAAAACTATATTATGAAAAAAGTAGCACTTCTTCTAATAACACTTTTTATATCCGCTTGTGGGAGTTATAATTCTATAGATGGTTTTTATGAGGCGCATAAAAATGACAATCAAGTAACAGCCATACGTGTGCCTAAATTTATGTTTTCATTAGTAAGTGAGATATCACCAGAAATGAAATCACTTGTGGGTAACACACAAGATTTACGCTATATGCAGTTTCCTAGTAAAACGGAATCACAAACTAAATTTCTAAATACCCAAATGAATAATTTTGGTTCAAACTCTTTTATAGAAGTGTTTCGTAAAAACGATAATTTAAAACGTAATATCGTTTCTATTAGAGAAAAGAGAGATGTAGTTAAAGAAATAATAATCTACAATAATGATAATACCAAAGGTTCTTTCTTATATTTTAATGGGAATTTTGATCCTTTAAAGGTTCGTGAACTAGCAAAAAATAAGCAATTCGATAAATTCTCTAGTGGTCTTATCCCACAGATGAATTTAGGTACGCCGGGTATAAACAACTAACTACCCTTTACTTTATAAGACCGAACACTTTCAATAACTACTGAACTTAAAATTAAAAGCCCTCCGACCACTGTCATTAAAGTTGGTATTTCTTTTAAAAACAATGCAGCGATTATAATACCAAATATAGGCTGTACACTACTTAAAATACTAGCAGTGGTAATAGAAAAGTGTTTAAAGCTATTTAAAAAAAGTGTATGCCCAATAGCAGTAGTTAAAATAGCAAGCACCAACAGCCATTGCCATTGGCTTGCAAAACCATCAGTTTCATAAAACAGAAAAACTGGAGACATTAAAACACTTATAACAATTAATTGAAAACACATTAAGCTAGAACCATTATAACTAGCGGTTCTCTTTTTTAAAATGATATTTCTAAGGGCATAAAACAATGCAGATAGTAGTCCTACACCAATGGCTACAGTATACGAGTTATTTAAATCAAAAGAAGGGACTAAAAAGTAAATTCCCGTTAAGACCAAAGCCCCTAATAAGAAATGAATCCTTTGAAATTTTATTTTAAGAAGTAATGGTTCTAAAAACGATGTTATAATTGGGTATGTAAACAACGAAAGCATCCCTATGGCTACATTAGACAACTTTAATGAATAGAAATAGGTGAGCCAATGTAAGCCTAAAAATATACCACTTGCGAAGATAGATAGCCTATCTTTTTTAGCAATTTTAAAAGAAAAGCCTTTCCATTTGCAGTACAGCAACAGCACCAAAATTGCCAAAATTGAACGTGAAACTATAATTAGAGGAATAGGTAAGTCTATATACCTTCCCAAAGCACCCGAAGTGCTGACAAATAGCATCGCTAGATTAATTTCTAATAAATGAGTAAGACTGGTGTTTTTAACTTTCAATTAGAGTGATTAACGTTTTATGGCTTTTGCTTTTTCTTTTATAATCATTCCCACTGGCCTATTTTGCAGGTGGCTTTCTAACCACGAAAGAATATCTAAATATAAAAAGGCTCGTTTTTCATAAGGATGGTCTTCGTACTTTTTAAGTTCATCATACAATTTTTGAAACTCATTTTTTAATTCGCTTGGGTATATATCACCTAGGCCTCTTAAGAACTTTATCATCTCTTTTTGAACCTCCTGTAAATTATTCATTTTAAGCAAAAACTTATAGGTGCTTTTTAGCTGCACTTCTAAATGATAATCCATACCCTCCTCATAATGAGCGACTAAGCTTAAGACTCTTGCAAAACACATTAAGTCTTCTCGCATTTTTAAACTCTTATTAGAGATAATTTTTTTTAGGTAGACGATACAGGTTTTATTATCCCCATTACCAAAGTACAAACAGGCAATTTTATAATACAATAGCATTATATGATGCGCATCAATACGGTTCTTATGCTTATCAATAAAATATTCTATAATGTTTACTAAATACAAACCTTTTTCAAAAGTACCCTCAAGAAAATGCAGGTTGAGTTTATTGGAGTTTATATAAAGAAAAGCAAGTGCCGTAATATTATCATTTTTAGGAAAATCCTTGCTCTGTGTTATTTTCTCTAGCTTCTCTAGCGTTTGCTTAAATTGAGAACTGTACTTAACATAAAATAAAGACTCTAACAAATAATGATTCCCCTTTAAAAAGAAAACAGGGTTTAAGTGAATCATTTTTTCATTTTCATAAAATAAATCCACCCATTTGCTAGCGTATTTATAAGATGATAGAAAATCTTGAGTTAAAAAACTATACCACAAATAAGCCTTATAAAGCCATAGCTTTTCTCTAAAGCCTAATTCTTCTATTTTAAAACTGGGTAAGTGCGTTTCAAAATAATCTGTAACTCCTTTTAAATCTTCATCTGTACGTACATAGCCTACTTTTAGCATAATTCCGTACAACTGTAAGGAAAGATTAGATAACTTACTAGTCATTACATTCTGCGCAGACAATTCTTTTGCTTGTATCGCTAATTCATCTGCCCTATCGGGGATACTTCTTGTAATGTATTGGGTTTCAATTATTTTTTCTAATTCTACAATCTCATAAGCAATGTTTTTTTCTTCTTTCTCTATGGCAATGTGCTTTGCCTTATCTAATATTTTTAAAGCTTGCTTGTAGAGTCCTTTTTGGTATAAAATTGTGGCAAAATCTAATTGTTCTCGTATTTGTATACGAATAGTCTGATTTACAGGATTAAGCCGTAAGCTTACCAAAACTTGTTTGTATAAATGGGCTTTTAGGTTAGATAGTTGCGATTTTTTTACAATACCACTTTCTAAAATTTCAGTTTCACTATAAACCTTCATCTTATCCATAAGGTTAAACAATGCCAAAAATTTTGCATCAACATTTACTCCTAAACGGCCGACATAAAGTTTAAACTGTCGCTTTTCTGATTTTGATAAAGATTTAACAAGAACAAATAGGCTGTCCTTTTGAGAATTTGTCATCGTAAAATAAAAACTTTAACTATTTGTTTATCAGTTTTTTATATTCTTAAAAAAACTATTTAACGTTGTAATGATATCGTGCTGTATACTGTTCACTATCCCTACTATTTTATCTTCGTAAAGAATCGCTAAACTATCTAACTAATGGCTAAAGATAAGGTACAAATTTTTGATACAACCCTAAGAGATGGAGAACAGGTTCC
>CAZLUS010000119.1:0-7615 GCA_964562775.1 uncultured Flavobacteriaceae bacterium
CAGTTGTTTTTAATAGATATAAAAGCATTTTATTTTTTATTTATTTCTTTGTCAATTAATTTTTTAAGCTCTTCTAATTCGGTTTTACTTAAATCTGTTGACTGCGTAAAAAACGATGCAAACTGACTAGGGCTATCATTAAAAAAGTTTTTAATGAGACCATTTACATGCTTAGAAAAGTAATCTTTCTTCTTTACCAAAGGATAGTATTCCCTAGAGCGACCAAAACTTTTGTAGGCAATAAAACCTTTGTCTGTCATTCGCTTTAAAAGCGTTGCAACTGTTGTGGTAGCAGGTTTTGGGTTAGGATAAGCTTCTAGTAAATCTTTCATAAAAGCTTTCTTTTGCCTCCATAAAATGTTCATAAGCTCTTCTTCGGTTTTTGACAATTGCATCTCTATATTATTAGAATTAACTCTACAAACATAGAATAAATATTTTAATTCTACAAATGTAGAGTTATTTTTTATTGTGAATAAGTAAGTTTTGAACCAAAAATTATACTACTTTAAAGGTTCAAAAATCTACACATATGGAAAATTCAAAATTTAGTCAATTATGCTCTGCTTATGATATTGCTCAAGATAATTTTGATCAGTATAAAAAAAACTGTCACACTTTTGCGCTTGAACTTGTTAGTGAGCTAAAAGAATACTACGGCGTGCCAGACCGCCAATTCACCCTTTACCAGGTTGAAGAGAATAATAATTTTAAATTAATACACGGTTCGTTACTAGGTGCTTTAACCCTTACCGGAGATAATCATTGGCACTTTGGAATTGGATTAACGGTATGTAGAGCTCCCGAATCTTACCCAGAAGAATTGATTTTAATTCATATTATTTTCAGAAAAGAAGGGGACGATTTTAAACTGAGGCATACCTTCAGTGATAAAGAGTTTAGTGTTAATAGAGGGGATAAAGATTCGTATACCCCCTATTTTGAAGATTTAGTTAAAACCATTGTTAGCTCATATAAGAGCCATATTCAACAATTTATTGGAGAAAAAACCACAAGAAAACTTGGTTATGTAAAATGATACTATAGATTAATAGCTATACTTTTTCATTTACTCATTTCGGTAAAGTATTTGTAGAAATACGGTATAGTTTCTATGCCTTTTAGGTAATTCCAAATTCCAAAATGCTCGTTTGGTGAGTGTATTGCATCACTATCTAAACCAAAGCCCATTAAAATTGTTTTACTATTAAGAACTTGCTCAAATAAGGCTACAATAGGTATGCTGCCGCCGGTGCGTTCAGGAATTGGTGTTTTGCCAAATGTGGTTTCATAAGCTTTTGCAGCTGCTTGATAACCTATACTATCCATATTAGTAACGTATGGTAAACCTCCGTGATGCGGTGTAACTTTTACTTTCACTCCTTTAGGAGCAATAGACTTAAAATGTTCGGTAAATAATGCTGTAATTTCATCAGGGTCTTGGTGCGGCACCAATCGCATTGAAATTTTTGCATAAGCCTTACTGGCTATAACGGTTTTTGCACCTTCGCCTGTATAGCCACCCCATATTCCATTAACATCAAGTGTTGGGCGTATAGAATACCTTTCAGATGTGGTGTACCCTTTTTCACCCTGCACATCGCCAATATCTAGTGCTTTTTTGTAATCTTCTAAATTAAAGGGAGCTTTTGCCATTTCAGCTCGTTCTTCTGTAGATACTTCTTCTACTTTATCGTAGAAGTTTTTTATGGTGATATGATTATTCTCGTCGTGTAAAGAAGCAATCATTTTATTTAAAACATTAATGGGGTTAGGTACAGCACCACCATAAATACCAGAATGTAAATCTCTGTTAGGTCCTGTTACTTCTACCTCTACATAGCTTAATCCACGAAGCCCTGTTGTGATGGACGGCACATCGTTGGCAATCATGCCAGTATCAGAAATTAAAATAATATCATTGGCTAATTTTTCTTTGTTATCCTCTAAAAAATCTGCTAAGCTATCACTGCCAACCTCTTCTTCACCTTCAATCATAAATTTAACATTACAGGGCAGGGTGTTATTTTTAATCATAAACTCAGCTGCCTTTACATGCATATACATCTGCCCTTTGTCATCACAAGAACCACGAGCAAAAATAGCGCCTTCTGGATGTAGCTCGGTATTTTTTATAACAGGTTCAAAAGGTGGAGAATCCCATAAATCTAATGGATCAGGAGGTTGTACATCATAATGCCCATAGACTAAAATGGTGGGTAGATTTTTATCTATTATTTTTTCACCATAGACTACAGGGTATCCTTTAGTTTCACATATTTCAGTGAAATCGCAACCAGCTTCACGCAAAGCTTTTTCTACAAATTTTGCAGTTGAAATTACATCTTTAGCATAAGCAGTATCTGCACTAATAGATGGAATTTTTAATAAGGCTATGAGCTCATTTAAAAATCGCTCTTTATTTTCGGTGATGTAATTTTTTATTTGAATCATATAATTTTTTAAAAGAAGCTAAAATTACGAAAAGAAGTTTTTAATTATTACTATTTCACAATTGGAAAATTGATTTATATTTGCAGCCCAATATAATTGAAATAATGCGGGCGTGGTGGAATTGGTAGACACGCTAGACTTAGGATCTAGTGCCGCAAGGTGTGGGAGTTCGAGTCTCCCCGCCCGCACAAAAAAAAGCTTCTTGGAAACAAGAGGCTTTTTTATTTTAGTAAAGTAATGTTATCCACTTCATGGATAAGCTATTATCTGGAATTTTGAAAAAATTAAAACTACCGCGATTTTTTTTTTTACTTTAGATGCTATCAAAGAAAAACTATACGCACGTCTTAATAAATACTTCTAGGAAGTATCCAATAACAGAAGTATTTAAAAAATAGACCAACCAAAAAAGCTAAAATGACCCAGAATACAAATCAATTCGAAAATTTAAATGAAGAACAACTACCGGTAGCTGAACATAAACTTCATGGTTGGAAACATATATTAGGCTTGTATGCAGGTGAACACGTAGCGGCTACAGAATTTGTTATTGGAGCAACATTTGTTGCTCTAGGCGCTAAAACAATGGATATTATATGGGGACTACTTATAGGAAATATTTTAGCCGTATTAAGTTGGACTCTCATTACATCACCCATAGCTGTGGATACACGCATGAGTTTGTACACCTATCTCAATAAGATAGCTGGTGATTCTATGACCAAATTATACAATTGGGCTAATGTTTTAATATTTACAGTTATTTCGGCTGCCATGATTACGGTATCATCAACAGCAGTGCGCTTTGCTTTTGATATACCCGCTCAACTCAATTGGTACCCTACTAATGCTTGGTTTGTTCTTGTAGTACTAGTGGTTGGTATTATTGTTGTTTTTATTGCCATGTATGGTTTTAAGGCAGTATCTGAATTTTCTAATATTTGTGCACCTTGGCTCTTTGTTATGTTCACTAGTGGTGCATTGGTACTGATGCCAGCTTTAGCGGAATCGGTACTAGGTACTACCGTAATTAGTGGTTGGTCAGATTTTTTAACCATGGGAGATGAATCCATATGGACAGGGATAAACAGTGAAGGAGAACCAGGGATAGGATTATTAGAAGTTATAGGTTTTGCTTGGGCAGCAAATACTATTACACATTTTGGACTTATTGATATGGCCTTACTACGCTTTGCTAAAAAGAAAGAATATGGTTTGGCAACCAGTTCGGGGATGCTCTTTGGTCATTTTATTGCTTGGATTGCTGCAGGTATTATGGGAGCCGGCACAGCAGTTCTGCTGAAAAAAAGCATTGTTGATTTAGATCCTGGTGATGTTGCCTATTATGCCTTAGGTTTATCAGGTTTTGTGATTGTAATCGTAGCAGGTTGGACTACTGCTAACGCGAACCTATATCGAGCAGGTTTAGCAGCGCAAGCCATTTTTACTAAATATTCGCGCAAACAAACCACTATGGCAGTGGGTATTGTAACCGTTATTGTAGCCTGTTTTCCTTTTGTATTTACGCAAATACTGCCACTATTAACCTATGCTGGCTTATTGGTTGTACCTGTAGGCGCGATTGTTTTTAGTGAACATGTTCTTTTTCCGCGATTAGGACTAACCCGATACTGGTTAAGTTACCGCAACCTAAAACATAGTACTCCTGCTGTAGCATCCTGGGGCTTAGGCTTGGTCTTTGGTTTTGGGCTAAATGCATTTAATGTCATGTCATTCTACTATTTGTTTATACCAACATGGCTATTTACCATTGTAGTATATACACTTTTAGCGCAAAAGTTTGGCGCTGCTAAAAAGTATCCTGTAGAAGAAGAAAAAGAACAGGTGCGTAGCCAAGAAATTAAAGCATTCCAAAAACAACAAGCACTTAATGAAAGGCCTTTGCAAAAAGATAAATCAATATTGACCATGTTATTAAATGGTATTGCATTGATTAGTTTAGCGATTACTATGGTTTTAGCCATTAGAACAATGTTTTGGAGTCCAGATGTGTTATCCTACGAGACAAATCGCGATACTTTTTATACTTATGGTTTTATATGTACGCTCACCTATTTTGTTAGTGCGTATTGGGTCCTTCTTAGAAACAAGGCTTTACAGAAATCAGTCTAGTTCTAATTTTTTTTAAAAATTAAAATGAAAAAAGCAATAATAGTAAGGCAAGAAAACCTTACGCAATTATCATCGGTTGCCAAAGTGCCTGTTTACGATAGAGCTAAGATAAAGGCAGGTATTGTTCATATTGGTATTGGAGGTTTTCATAGGGCACACCAAGCTTTTTATTGCGACCAATTATTACATCAAAATGAATCTGTAGATTGGGGTATTTGTGGTGTAGCATTATTAGAAAGAGATGATAAGATATACCAAACTTTAAAAAGACAAGATGGTTTATATACGCTCATTGTAAAAGAGCTTGATGGGACATGGAATCCTAGAATTATAGGTTCTTTGGTTGAGTATCTATTTGCTCCGGAAGACTCACAGGCTGTTATTGCTAAAATAGCAGATTCTGATACAAAAATAGTCTCTCTAACCATTACAGAAGGCGGATATAATATTGATGAAGCTACAGGAGAATTTAATCTAAAAAACCCTTTAATACAACACGACCTATCTAAGCCCGAAAATCCAAAAACGGTTTTTGGCTACCTTACTCAGGCATTAAAAATTCGTAAAGAACAAGACTTAAAGGGTATCACGATACAATCGTGCGATAATGTTCAGGGTAATGGCAAGGTTATGAAAAAGACCTTATTGGCTTTTGTAAACGCTGCACAGCCAGATTTGTTAGATTGGATTGAGAACTATGTTTCATTTCCTGATAGCATGGTAGATCGAATAACGCCAGTAACCATCCAAGATGATATTCTAAGACTCCAAAAAGATTTTGGTATTGATGATGCATGGCCTGTAGTATGTGAACCCTTTATACAATGGGTAATCGAAGACGATTTTGCTGTGAGTAGACCACAATGGGAAAAGGTAGGTGCTCAATTTGTAAAAGATGTAACGCCATTTGAAAAAATGAAATTGAGTTTGCTCAACGCAGGACATTCTGTATTAGGTATTTTAGGAGCTTTAATAGGCTATGATACTATTGACCAAGCGGTGCAAGATTCGGATTTGAATATTTTTTTGAGAAGCTTTATGGATTATGAAGTAACTCCTGTTCTTAATGATTTAGAAGGAGTAGATTTAACACAGTACAAAGATTCTTTACTACAACGTTTTGCAAACATCAATATAAAAGATCAAGTAGCAAGAATATGTTCAGAATCTTCTTCTAAAATACCTATATTCATATTGCCTACAGTAACCAAGCAACTTCAACAAAAGGGCTCGTTTAATCGGGCAGCATTTGTTATTGCAGCATGGGCAATTTACAGTTTAGGTAAAGATGAAAAAGGAAATGCTTTAGAGGTTATTGATACAATGAAAGCAGAAGTAAATGCAAAAGCACTGGCATCTCAAAAAGAGCCTAAATTATTTTTAGAGATGAAACAAGTATTTGGTAATTTAAGCGAATCAGAACCTTTTGTAGAAAGTTTTACTGATGCTTATATAAATATTACTAATAAAGGAATTAAACAATGTGTAAGGGAGATTAACACAAGCACTATAGGGAAATAATTATTTTTCTACAACAGTCAAAAAAATATTAGAAAGAGAATCTAAAATATTTAGTAATACCAACTTTGTTTTAATACTTCAATAAGGCTTCAATCTTATTTTTTACTTTCTCAGTAGATGGAATCATAGTTTGCTCTAAAATTGAATTTAGCGGAATTGCCGGCATATTCTCACTGCCAATTACCATAACGGGAGCATCTAAATACTTGAAACATTCTTCCTGAATTTTCCCTGCTAAAGCTCTTGCAAAACTATTATTAGAGGGCTCTTCAGTCACTACTAAACATTTCCCTGTTTTTTTAACAGATTTTAGAATAGTGTCCTCATCTAAAGGAAATAAGGTTCGTAAATCAATCACTTCAATTTGGTCTTGCATGCCTAATTCTTCTGAAGCGTTCATTGCCCAATGCACGCCCATTCCATAGGTAATAATAGTTATGGTTTCTACATTTTCTTGCTTCCAGATTTCTTGTAGTACCCATGCTTTACCAAAAGACAATACATAATCTTCACTAGGCTCTACCGATGTTGCACCTTGCGTACCTGGCACTTTAGACCAATACAAACCTTTGTGTTCTAAAATAACTACTGGATTTGGGTCGTAAAAGGCAGCTTTCATCAGGCCTTTTAAATCGGCACCATTACTTGGGTACGCAATTTTTACTCCTCTAATATTAGTTATTACACTTTCTATAGATGATGAATGGTAAGGTCCTCCACTACCATAGGCACCTATGGGGACTCTAAGAATCATAGAAACTGGCCATTTTCCGTTTGAGAGGTAACAACTTCTACTTACTTCTGTAAACAATTGATTTAATCCGGGCCATATATAATCTGCAAATTGAACCTCTACAATAGGTTTTAAACCTACGGCGCTCATACCCACTGTTGAACCTACAATAAAGGCTTCTTGAATTGGCGTATTGAATACTCGGTCGTCTCCAAATTTTTGCGCTAATGTGGCTGCTTCTCTAAAAACCCCTCCAAGCCTTCCACCTACATCTTGACCGTACAACAAACATTCTTTATGTTTTTGCATTAGTTCTTCTACTGCAAATAGGGCACAGTCTACCATCACTACTTTCTCTGCTCCTTTTGGTGCTCGCGTCCCTTTTTCTTCGGTAATTGGCGTGGGTGCAAAATCGTTTGTAAATAGATCTTCTGGCTTTGGGTCTTCAGCCTTTAATGCTTTTTTAAAATCGGATTGTACTTTCGCTTTCGCGGAATTTTCAATTTCTGAAACTTCCTTCTCAGAAAAACCAGCATCTAATAATTGTTGTTTTAGGACAGGGTAGGGGTCGCGTGATTTTGCTTCTTCTAAATCGTCACGATACCACTCCATTCGCACACCAGATGTATGATGATTTAATAAAGGTACTTTGGCATGGACTAGAAACGGTCTACGTTCTTTACGAATGGTTTTTATCACTTTTTCTAAAGCTTCATAACTTTCGGTAAAGTTTGCTCCATCAATAGAAATTGCTTCTAAACCATGAAAGCCTTG
>CAZLUS010000120.1:0-7475 GCA_964562775.1 uncultured Flavobacteriaceae bacterium
CTATATTAAAGAATTATTATAAATGGGTTCGTATTCAATAATTAAAGGAGTTGATTTTGCAGACCATAGAGGGTCCTTAAAATTCTTTAATTCCTTGAATATGAGTACTATTGTTAGAATGTATGAGATTAAGCCTATAGATAAAACTAGTATTAGAGCATGGCAAGGTCATAAAGAGGAACACAAGTGGTTCTACTGTACTAATGGTATATTTATAATTAACCTAGTGGCAATTGAAAATTTTGAAAAGCCTTCGAAAAAATTAATTCCTAAAAAAATTATTTTGGATGCTGGCAAACCCGAAATATTACAAATTACAGGAGGATACGCCTCGGGAATAAAAGCGATGACTGACGAAGCACAATTACTTGTTTTTTCGAACTTTACAACGGAACAATCTAAAAATGATGATTATCGATTTTCAACAGACTTCTGGAAAGTAGATTGGAACTCATAATCATAAAAAATAAATTAAAAAGAATGAAAGTAGGTATAACAGGACAAGCGGGCTTTGTAGGGTATCATCTCTACAATACATTGGCTTTAAAGGAAAGTATTCGCTTAATACCCTTTGAACGAGCTTACTTTGAAAATAAAGATACCCTAGAAGAATTCGTTAAAAATTGCGATGTTATAGTGCATTTAGCTGCCATGAACAGGCACCAAGACCCACAGGTAATTTATGACACCAATGTGGCTTTAGTAACAAAACTTGTTACAGCATGTGAAAGTACCAATACTAAACCGCATATAATTTTTTCATCTTCCTCGCAAGAAGACAAAGATAACCTATACGGGAAATCAAAAAAAGATGGGAAAGCTATCTTTTTTGAATGGGCAAAAAATAATAACGGAAAAGTTTCTTCCTTAACAATTCCAAATGTTTTTGGACCTTTTGGGAAGCCAAATTACAATTCTGTTGTAGCTACATTTTGTCATAAAATAGCACATAATGAAGAAACTACTATTATAAATGATGGTGAGGTAGGTTTAATTTACATTAATGATTTGGTACAACACTTTATTAATGTTATTGAAGATAAAGCAGCCCTTACTACCATAGCTCCTAATTGTAATGAACTAGCAATAGCTGCAAACCACCATGTTAAAGTCTCACAGATTTTAATGCTTTTAAAACAATATAAGGCTGATTATATGGAAAAAGGGATTTTCCCTAGCTTAGAAGAGCCTTTTAAAAAAGCACTTTTTAATACCTTTAGGTGCTATGTACCTATAGAACATTACCCCGTTAAATACACAAAACATACTGATAATAGAGGTAGTTTTGTAGAGATTGCAAGAACAGAAACCAGTGGTCAATTTTCTTTTTCGACGACAGTACCTGATATTACAAGAGGCAACCATTTTCATACAAGAAAAGCAGAACGCTTTGCTGTTATTAGCGGAAAAGCCTTAATACAATTGCGTAAAATAGGTACTGATGAAGTTATAGATTACTATTTAGATGGCAAAGAGCCTGCCTATGTAGATATGCCTATTTGGTACACCCATAATATTAAAAATATTGGAACAGAAGAGTTAATAACCCTCTTTTGGATTAATGAACCGTATAACCAAGAGGACGCAGACACTTATTTTGAAAATGTCTAAATCTAAATCTTAAAAAATATATTTTGAAAAAACTTAAAGTACTAACCGTTGTAGGAACAAGACCAGAAATTATTCGATTGGCTTGTGTTTTAAATGCTTTAGATGCCAATAAAGCAATAGACCATACTTTAGTTCATACAGGTCAAAACTACGATTACGAGCTTAATGAAATTTTCTTTGATGATTTAGGCATTAGAAAACCTGATTTGTTTTTAAATGCAGCAGGAAAAAATGCTAATGAAACTATTGGTAATATTTTAATTAAAATAGATCCTATTTTAGAAAAAATTGAACCCGATGCATTCTTGGTACTTGGCGACACCAATTCGTGTTTATGTGCCATCCCTGCAAAAAAGAGGAAAATTCCTGTTTTTCATATGGAAGCAGGCAATCGATGTTTTGATCAACGTGTACCAGAAGAAACAAACAGAAAGATAGTAGACCATATTGCAGATGTTAACTTAACTTATAGTGATATAGCTCGCGAATATCTTTTAAGAGAAGGACTATCGCCAGATAGGGTTATTAAAACAGGTAGCCCTATGTTTGAAGTACTTAACAATTTTAAAGCTAAGATTGAAAAATCTGATGTGCTTGAAAAACTAAAACTAGAAAAACAGAAGTTTTTTGTGGTATCCTCACATAGAGAAGAAAATATTAGTAACCCAAAAAATTTTGAAGGTCTAATTACTTCTTTAAACAAAATAGCAGAAAAATATGATTTCCCCGTAATAGTTTCTACCCATCCTAGAACAAGGAATATGATAAATGCTAAAAAAATAAAAGCGCATAAAAATGTACAGTTTTTAAAACCCCTTGGTTTTTCTGACTATAATGCGCTACAATACCATTCGTTTGCGGTACTTTCTGATAGTGGTACTATTTCTGAAGAATCGTCTATCTTAAACTTTCATGCTTTAAACATAAGAGAAGCACACGAGCGACCAGAAGCTATGGAAGAAGCCTCTGTAATGATGGTAGGGCTAAATACAGAACGAATACTCCAAGCATTAGAAGCGGTTACGGTACAAAAAAGAAATCCTGATAGAAACTTTCGTCAAGTTGCAGATTATTCTATGCCTAATGTAAGTGCCAAAGTTGTACGTATTATTATTTCTTATGTAGATTATATTAACAGAACTGTTTGGTCAAAATAAGGTATGAAAAAAATTGTTTTTTTAGCTTTAAGCTATTCCGATGCTTCTTCTAAACCAAATTTGTATACAGATTTAATGGGTGCTTTTCATAAAAACGGTCATGATGTATTGGTTGTAGCCCCTGTTTTAGATAAAAAAAATAAGGTTTCTTTTAATACAGAAGAGGGAATAAAGGTATTGAGAGTACCAACATTTAAACTATTTGGCGGAGGTTTGATTGAAAAAGGAATATCTAATGTTTTATTACCTTATCAATACAAAAAAGCAATTAAAAAAACAGGTGTCGCTCTGGATTTTGATTTGATAATTACATCTACTCCCCCTATCACTCTAATTTCGGTTGCGGTATGGTTGAAAAGAAAAACAAAGTCTAAATTGTACCTAATTCTTCGCGATATATTTCCACAAAATGGTGTGGATTTAAAATTAATATCTAAAAAAGGTTTGCCCTATCGTTATTTCAGAAAACTAGAAGAAAAGTTATACAAAGAATCTGATAAGATAGGCTGTATGTCACCTGAAAATATAAATTTTGTTAAACGAAATAATGACCATTTGGATTTTTCAAAATTACATTTATTAAAAAACTGGGAAGCCTTAGTTGAAGAAATAGATGAAAATATAATTAAAAAAGAAAGTCTAGAACTTCGAGAACGTTATGGCTTAAAAAACAAAATTGTAGCACTTTACGGAGGCAATATGGGCTTACCGCAACAAATGGAAAACATAATTAATTTAGCAGAAACTGTTCAAGATAAAAAAGACCTGGTCTTTCTTATTTTAGGTTGGGGTACTGAGAAACAGAAAATAGTAACACTTGCTAAAAATAAAAAACTCAAAAATGTTATTTTCTTAGATAGCGTTACACGTATAGAATTTAGCAATATTCTTAGAATGGCAGATATTGGTTTAATAACTTTAAATCAGAATTTTACAATACCTAATTATCCCTCTAAAGTAAATGCTTATTATAAATTTAAAATACCTGTTTTAGCTGCTGTAGATCAAAATACAGACTTTGGCAAAATTCAAGAAGAAATTGGTTGTGGTTTTTGGTCTGTATCTGGAGATACCGATGCATTTAAAGAAAACCTCATCAAACTATATGAAAACGAAGCTTTACGCAAAGAAATGGGATTAAAAGGGTATACCTATATGATTAATAACCTTACTCCGCAGCATGCATACGAAACGATTATAAAACAATTCTGATAAAGTAATACATCTGTATAACAAAAAGATAATACAATGAAAAGAAGAAAATTTATTCTGGGTACGGCAGCAGTAATTACAGCAGTATCTGCAGGTTCATACTACTATTATTTTTTTTATGATGGTACAGAAGGTGGCGTTTTACATGCATTTATACAAGACTTTTTATCGGAAGAAGAGCTATCTAATATTTTAAAGGAATATAAGAAAGAGAGTATACAACATGCTAGTTTACAATTAAAAGAACCAGAATTAATTAGAAATAAAATAAAAGAAGACTTTTCGCTAGACAAAGTTAAATTATGTGATGGTTGGGTTTTATCGGAAACAGAATTAAATTTTTTAGCTAAAGAAAGAGTGTCGTCATGAAACAAACACTAAAATCTAACGATATAGAAGATGTAATCGAAGCTCAAATATGCATTATTGGTGCAGGAGCTGCTGGTATTTCGCTCGCATTAGAACTAGATAGATTAGGTCGCCCTGCAATTCTTTTAGAAAGCGGAGGTTTCGATTACGATTCTGATACGCAAGCATTAAACAAAGGCGATAATATAGGTCAAAAATACTTTCCTCTAGAAGCATGTAGACTTCGATTTTTTGGAGGTACCACAATGCATTGGACGGGCCAGTGTGCGCCACTAGACGATATTGATTTTGAGGAACGAGATTGGGTACCCAACAGTGGTTGGCCAATACAAAAAAGTGATTTAGACCCTTATTATAAAGAGGCGCATAAAATCTGTGACTTACAAGAATATGAATATGATACTTCCTACTGGGAAAAAAAAGTAGGACATAAATTTATTCAATTTGATGAAAATTTAGCAAGAACAAAAGTTTTTCAAAAAAGTGCGCCAACTCGATTTGGATCAAAGTATAAGGATAGCATTGTCAATTCCAAAAATATTAGATTAATAACACATGCAAATCTTACCAACATTAATTTAACCGAATATGGTAACCAGGTCCAGGATATTAACATATCTACATTAGAAGGCAATACGCGTAAAGTAAAGTCTAAAGTATTTATAATGGCATGTGGAGCATTACAAAATGTTAGACATCTATTAAATTCTAATAATGTTATAAATAAAGGCATTGGTAACGAAAATGATTTAGTAGGAAGGTACTTTATGGATCAACCACATATAGATAGTGCGGCTATGGTATTACTCTCGCATGTAAAAATGAGTTTTTACTATGACCATTCCTTAAACAATAAGGCTTTTGGAATGTTTACAACAGCAGAGGCTATTCAACGAAAAATGAAACTGCAAAACTACTCTGCCCGAATAATTTCTAAATCTGAAGTTGGAGCTCCTGCATACAGCAATGATAATTCTAAAGGTTTTGTAGATCAATGGGAGAAATTAGATAAAAGAGTAGCACAAGTTGAGAAATTAAGAAATGTTTTAGGAGATCGTCACGTAGAAAAGATTATTGAAAAACTTATCATTAAGAAAAAAGAAGCGCGCTTTAAAGAGGTTGGTAAACTAGAGACATCACATTATGCGTTCAATACTAGAGCAGAACAAGCACCAAACCCAGACTCAAGGGTAGATTTAGGAAATACAAAAGATGCCCTTGGCATACCACATGTAAGACTCAATTGGCAATTATCAGAAACAGACAAAATATCAATTTTTAAATCGAATGTAATCCTAGGCACAGAGTTAGGAAAAGCTGGAATAGGTAGGTTAAAAGTTGATGACTGGTTATTGAAAGATAAAATAGAATGGCCAGAATTATTAGCAGGTGGTTGGCATCATTTAGGAGTTACGCGTATGCATGACAACCCTAATAAAGGGGTGGTAGACAAAAACTGCAAGGTACATAGTGTAGACAATTTATTTATAGCGGGATCCTCAGTATTTTCTACTTCTGGCGTTGCAAACCCAACACTTACTATTGTTGCTTTAGCACTTAGATTGGCAAATCATTTAGAGAACGACTATTTTAATGAGTCACAATCGTAAAGTATTGTATCCCTTAAATTTAAAGTCAATTTAAAATACATACCTGCCTACTAAAAAAACTGCAAAAAATAGTTTCTGTAGAACCTTTTGCTTATAACGTTTTAGATGATACGCAGCTATACCATGCCGTTTTGCATTGATATAATCACTTTTCTTATTATCGCCTATCATAAAAATCTGCTCAGGAGAAATACCCTCTTTGTCAATAAGCTTTTTATATAAAATGCCTTTATTCTCTTTACTTGCATTTTGAGTAGAAGATACTATCACTTTATCATATAGGTGACTAATACCATGATAATCTATTAATTTAGTTATAGAATCTTCATCTGTGTAAAAATCTGAAACACAATAAATTACATGTTTATTATCTTTAAGATATTGTAGTGTAGCCACCATTTTTTTATTTGAATACTGCACACTAGATTCTGATTGAAAATCGGCTTCTGCCGAATATTCAAAAAAGCTTTTAAATGTAATGCTTGGCTTTAAAATTTTTCTACGTATTAAAAGGTCATAAATTTCTTGATGAACCATTTTATAATCTAATTCAGTATTAATTAAGCCTGTTTCTTTTTCCAACCTGTTAATAGCCTGTTTACGTATCTCATAAAGGACATTCGTTGAAATAGGCATGCCGAATTTAGCTTTTATCTTTTTTGCCCAAGCCCACAAAGGCTGTAAAGGATGCACTCTTCTATGTATAACAGTATCGTAATAGTCGCAAAAAATATATTTAACAGTTGTAGTTTCCTCAATTTTTGCAATAAGATTTGTATCCATAGTGCTTAATATACTTAGTGGCTATTTTCTTTTGTGCCCGTAAACCTTAACATTGTTGTACTTTCGTTATTATTAACACCTTCTGACTTAAAAACCTTAATGATAGTCATGACTAAAATTTTCATATCTAATAAGAAAGAAAGATTATCAACATAATAAACATCTAGTTTAAATTTCTCTTCCCAACTTATACTATTTCTGCCATTTACTTGAGCCCAACCTGTAACACCAGGTCTAACATTATGCCTTCTACTTTGTTCCTTAGTATACAATGGTAAATATCTTACCAATAAAGGTCTTGGCCCAATTAAACTCATTTTCCCCATAAGAACACTTAGTAACTGCGGAATTTCGTCTAAAGAAAACTTTCGTACAAAGCTTCCAATTTTAGTCATCCTTTTAAAATCTGGTAAAAGCTCCCCATTTTCATCTCTTTCATCTGTCATGGTTTTAAATTTAATAATAGTAAAAATCTTTCCTTCTAAACCGGGTCGTTCTTGGAAAAAGAAAGGAGCACCTTTATTAACAAAACTCAACACTAGAATTAATAGGAGTAGTAATGGAGCGAATATAATAAGTCCAAATAATGAAAATAAAAAATCAAATACTCTTTTAAAAAAATGACTATACATATTTTCGTTAAATTAAAATTGTTTTAATAGCCTATATTTTCACAAAAATAAACCCTATTTAAAAGAAAGCACTAAAAAATGTATTATAAGCTTATTTAATC
>CAZLUS010000121.1:0-7387 GCA_964562775.1 uncultured Flavobacteriaceae bacterium
GCATTAATAGTATCTACTACATGCGGGTTTACATCAACTCCGTTAACTTTAGTTTTGTTTTGTGCAATTAATGCAGCTGTGGGAAGGCCAATATAGCCTAAACCCATCATGGTAACTTTAAAATCTCCCACTATATTTGAGTTTTCATAAATTCTACAATTCGTTCGCAAGCCTTTCCATCTCCATAGGGATTATGTAAAAGACTCATTTTTTTATAATGTTCTGTATTGGTTAACAAATGAGAAGCTTCTGTAACAATTTTTTCTTCATCTGTACCTACAAGAATAACCGTACCTGCCTCTACAGCTTCAGGTCTTTCTGTGGTGTTGCGCATAACAAGTACAGGTTTCCCTAAACTTGGGGCTTCTTCTTGTACACCGCCACTGTCTGTTATTACTAAGTACGACTGGTTCATTAACCAAACAAATTCTGGATAGGCTAAAGGCTCAATTAATTTAATATTAGAGACCTCACCTAACAATTCGTGAACTGGTTTAAGTACTTTTGGATTAAGATGTACAGGGTAAATAATTTCTATATCGTCAAACTTCTCTGCAATACGCTTTAGTGCTTTGCAGATATTAATAAAACCTTGACCGTGATTTTCTCTTCTGTGGCCTGTAACTAAAACGGTTCTTTTACTTTGGTCTATTTTACTTTTTAAAGCAACTAATTCTGGACTATCAGATTCTTTTACGATGGCGGTACTTTCAAATAGTGCATCGATAACAGTATTGCCAGTAATTATAATATTCTCTTTTGCAATATGCTCATTTAATAAGTTGTTAGATGAGGTTGTGGTAGGCGCAAAATGATAATCAGCAATACGTCCTGTTACCGTTCTGTTCATCTCTTCTGGGAAGGGAGAAAGTTTATTAAAGGTTCGCAGCCCCGCTTCTACATGACATACTTTTGCTCCAGCGTAAAAACCCGCAATACTCGCAGCCATGGTAGTAGTTGTATCGCCATGTACATAAATATAATCTGGTTCAAAGTCTTCTAAGACTTCTTTTAATGATGTTATGATACGCGCGGTAAGGTTGTATAAATTTTGCCCTGGTTGCATAAGGTCTAAATCGTAATCAGGTGTAATTTTAAAAAAATCGAGTACCTGATCCAACATTTCTCTATGCTGCGCTGTAACACATACTTTGGTATTAAATTGCGTATTCTTTTTAAAAGCATTAACCAGTGGTGCCATTTTAATAGCTTCAGGTCTAGTGCCAAATATTATGAGATTTTTCTTAGTCATTTCTAGTTTTTTCTGGTTTTATATACCCTGTTGTAATAAAAATTTGGGAATATTACTTTAAAATAGCCCATCATATAAACAATAGGAAAGCGCAATAGAAAATGGTTTTTCATATAATTTAGTTGCGATGTAAAATCTAACCCAATAGGATGTTTTAACATTTTTAAACGCTCTTTAAAAGAGAGCGAAATAAATTTTAAATAGGCGTCTTTATGATCATTGTGGCATTCTCCATTATAACCGGGCATTACTAAAACAGGAAAATTATTCTTTTTTGCTTTAAGCGTATATCCATAATCTGCCATGCCATGTACATAACCTTCTGGTAAGATCCCTATTTTGGCTACCACATTAGCAGAAACCCACATAATATTTGCATTGCCCATATCACAACTTTCGGGTGTATTAGCATTGGGGGTTACTTTTATAGACTTGCCTAAAAACCAATTGGTGATTTTTGAGCCACTGTAAGACATTTCATTTTTTATAGGATCCCAAGTAGCTCCAATATAAATTCCTTTATGCGTATAATTTTCTTTACAGTACGTATCTGTATATTGAATCTGTTGAAACAGATTTTTACTAATATTAGTATCGTCATTTAACAACAGAAAGGCGTCATAGTTACTCTTTAAAGCCTCATTCCAAGAGTTTCGCATTCCTCCAGCCCAATATAAGCTTCCATCACCTTTTAGTAGCTTTACTTCTGGAAATTTTTGTTGAACAGCTTCATAAGTACCATCATTAGAACCGTCATCTGTTAAGTAAATCTCCATAGAAAAATCATCACCATATTTTTTATACGAAGTATATAAATTGGTAAGAGCTTCCAGTGTTTTTTCTCTTCTATTAAAACAGGTAAATAAAGCAGCAAAACGAATCATGTTTACTTGGTGTATTTGTCTAACGTTATATATATTCTATTAGTATTTAAGGGCAAAAGTAAGTTTCTCCGTATTATTTTAAGAAGAATTTTAGATATGATTACTTTTTACTAGGTTGATGTGTTCTATATTGATCAACAATCCCTATAAATAAGCAAAACACTGCGAAATAGCTAAAAAGCCCTTCGAGTATAGGTTCAGCCATAAAAATCATAAAGAAGGCAGTTGTAAAAACTAGTATGATTACGTTTAGTCCAATGGCTTTTTTGTTTTTTTTAAGTGCTCCCCTTACAATCAATAAGGCACGTACTGTAAAAAAAACAAGTGGAAAAAAAGATAAGATGCCCCCAACACGTAAGGCATCTAGCCAAAAATTATGCGAATGCCCAAACTCTTCTACACCCCAACCCAATGGTTTTTTATAAATATTAATTAATGCCTTTCCCCATTTATCAGTTCTACCCCCACCAGAAGCCAATTCTTCGGTACCTCCTTCAGATCTACTTGCAAAAGCAGAAAGTAGTTCTCCATCTAAGGATAAGTCTATTTTGGTACTTGCATAAATTACGATGCCTATAAATATTAGGATTAGTGTTATATTTCTTTTTAAAGATTGTTTTGGAAATAAATAGAGGATCGTTATGAATAGTGTTATTATAGAAACCCCTAATTGGGTTCGACTCCCTATTTTAAGTACACAAACTAAAGTGATAATATAGGTAACGGCTAATACTATTTTAAATAGTGAAGACTTTTTTTGTTTTGCTAACAAAATAGCAGGGATACACATATTTAGCGAAAAATAGGCACCCATTAGCGTGGCAGATACGATATTTCCGTTCCAAAAATTAGGTAAATTACGGTCTATTGATCCAAAACCTAGTTCTTGTATGCCTTTAAGTACAGAGAGTAGCGAGGTACTAGAAACTAATAAGGCAATT
Source organism: uncultured Flavobacteriaceae bacterium (assembly GCA_964562775.1). GTDB lineage: Bacteria > Bacteroidota > Bacteroidia > Flavobacteriales > Flavobacteriaceae > Croceitalea. Next base: position 3,078 of record CAZLUS010000121.1, read on the forward strand.
ACTAATAGTAAGTAATAAATACGGGTAGGCTTATTGTTTAGTCTTTCACTTATAAGTTTCCCTAATAAATAAAAAGCAGGGGGGATAATGGCATAAAGTACAATATACTGTTTGCCACTTACTGCTTCAAAAGAAAAAAAGATAGCATAAAATATGGAAAATAAAAATAAAAAAATTAAAGTAGGGTTTAAACTTTTTACAATAAATTCTTTATGAAGCCATACTAATGGCGGTATTAAGTAGCCTATATAAAGCCCTGCGTTAAAAGGGTTAACAATATAAATAAGCAATAAGAAAGAATAAATAAACCCAATTTTTTTTGGATATTCAAGTAGCTTCACATTATATGTTTTGTTATATGTCTTAAAAAAGGTAAAGTTATTATAATTTAAATATCTTTTTTACTATTCGGCGGAACTTGAGTCGTGTTTCTCTAAAAAACAGATAGCTAAGATCTTTATATAAAATATGTTTAAAATTATAATCCATTTTTTTATGCCTTCTATTTGTAAAGGTATTTTTTTCTTTAATAGAAGTGTCATACAAAAACAAGTTGTTGCCTTGTAAATTGTATACTATATTTAGTTCCATAGGTTTTAAGGATCGGGTATAGCTCTTAAGTATTTTATAATTTTCTTGTTTTGAGCTTAGCCAATATCTCTTTTTTGGATTGCTTCTATAACCGTATAAGTCAATACAGATATCATCTTTAGTATAACCAAGCACTTTAGATAATTTCATATTCTCATAAAAGGCATTATACTGGCTATCACTTTCGTCTAAAGTGCTAAAGTTATAATTGATTTTTTTAGAACTGAATAGTGGAACTTGATATATAGTACTATCGTTACTGATATGTGTACCAGCATCACTAAAATTAGTAGTAAGCGAAACTTTAGGATATATAAAAAAAGTATTGGTTTCTATTAAAAAACCAATAAAATATTTTAACCAGGATTTATTAGACCAGGACTTAACATAAGCGGGCATATTTTCTATGCTTTCAAGAACGGGGTTTGTTCCGTACCAATCTGTAAAATTTTGCCATTGATTTTTAGTCCATGCTTGCCCCCATGAAGAGGCAAATTGAAAATAGTAATTGTCAAAACCATCATCAAGCGGAGTAAATGTATCTTTGGTATGCACATTTAGTTGATGGTTGTATAGCGAGACACCACCAATATATTTTTTATCATTACTAAAACCAAGTGCTTTTTGGGCATACAAGTAAAAATTTGGAGATACAAACAAATCATCTTCTAATATAATAACGGATTCGTATTTTAGACTATAATTTCCGCATTGTATGATGTGCTTTCTGAGTCCTAAATTTTCTTTTTGATAGTTTACCGTTTTTTCTCCAAATTTCCATTCAAAATTTTCAGCAATAGCTAAAACTTCTTTATTGGTATCGCTCTTATCGATACTGATTATTAATTTAATAGTAGTATGCTCTGGATAATAGGCTTGGTTTAGCGAAGCCAATATTCTTTTAAGCGAAACAGGTCTGTTAAAGCCTACAACAACAATAGGGGGATTAGTTACACTCATTTTTGTATGTATTATAAAATGCTTCTATATCAACAAATAAAGCAGCATTTGCTTTTATCCACGCTTCTTCTTTATTCCACCATTTCAATTTTAAGAGAAAGTTGATTTCCTCATCTGTAAAGCGTTTTTTAATTAATTTTCCAGGTATACCCCCAATAATTGAATACGGAGCAACATCTTTATTTACCAATGTATTTGCTGCTATAATAGCACCATCACCAATTTTAACCCCATCCATTAGGGAGACATTTGCACCAATCCAAACATCATTTCCAATTTCAATGGCGAAGTCTTTTCCTTTATAGCTAATAGGATCTTCAAATTCTTTAAAAAGTTGTTCTTTGGTATAGCTAAACTTAACAGGTGGTTTTAGTGAAAAGAAAGAAGGGTGGGTGCTTACAAAAGTATGTGCAGGGTGTTTGCCAAAAATGCAATTTACATTTGGACCAATAGAGCAATAGCGACCTATTTTTGCCTTTTGTATACTCGATCCTGCCCCTATATATGAACCATAACCTATATGCGAGCCAGAAATAACACTGTAGTTTGCAAAAGCATTAGAGCCTTCGGTAACAACATTAAAGCCTAAAAATACACGCTTTCCATACTTTAGGTTGTATTTGCGCTTTATGATAAGCTTTCTAATAGTGATAGCAATCCAAGTGAGCAAGGTATTAGAAATAACTATCTTTTTAAGCATTAGTTTCCTTTTAAAACAGGGTTTAAAATACTATTTTCTATTTAAAACTGCTTTTTCCCATAAATAAGGAGAAAATGCTGTCCAGCATTTTTGGGCTTTCGAAAAATCACTAGTCTCTTTTTTTACAATAGCAGTTATTTCTTTTTGTAATTGTAAAGGGTTGGAAACCAAATTAGATTCTACAAAAGATTTAGCGTGTACATTATCCATAAACCATTCCGACAGCTCATTTTGCATCCAATCTACAATAGGGGAGCTAAAGCCTATTTTTGTTTTTCGCCAAGTGACTTCTTTTGGTAAATAAGGGTCTATAGCATCTCTTATGATGCGTTTTGTATAGCCATTACCTATTTTACTGGTATAGGGCAGTGAATTTACATAGTTAACTAATCTATAGTCCATAAAAGGCATACGAATTTCTACACTGTTAATCATGGCGTAGCGATCATAGTTTCTTAATAGGGTAGGGAGTATGTTTTCATGAAACATGGCATATAAATATTGCGCATGATTGTCTAATTTTTTAAAATTAGGGTGCGAATTATCCATGGAGGGCATTTTTTTGCCTAGTATTTTTTTACCAAATTTTCTAATGATATAGTCCCTATATACTTTAAAACTAGATTCTGTACTGTACTGTTCTCTATCTTCATTAATGGCATCTTGGTAGATGCTTAAAATGTCTTTAGTAGCTGCAGGGTTAAACTTAGCATCCCATAGGCTTTCTAAATTTCCTTGTTGGTAGCCACTCAATAACTCATCAGCGCCATGGCCATCTAAAGTAACGGTTACCCCGTTTTGTTTTACAGACCCATATAACATAATCATAGGTAGGGGAGAGGTTATATACAAATCTTCGAATAAGTAAAAATAATCTTCGAGCTTATCCCAATGGGCAAGCGGTTCTATATTCGTAAAGGTAGCATCTATGCCTAAATGGTCAGTGACCATTTTAGCGTATTTAGATTCGTCTAACGGTGTGCCTGGGAAAGCTGCTACAAAAGCATGTTGCCAATCTTTTGAATAACTTTTATTATCCCCAGCTAAATGCGCCATAGCACCAATGGTAGCACTGCTGTCTAAACCTCCGCTTAAGGCAGTACCTATGGTTACATCAGCCCGCATACGTAGTTTACATGAATCTAAAAATAACTCTCTAAACTTTAAAACCTGCTCGTCGTAGGTTTTAGGTACCTCTACGAGATTATCTAAGGTATTCCAATACCTATACGTGTTAAGTTTACCATTTTCAAAATTACCATTATAGCCAGCAGGAAATCGTTTTATCCCTTTTATTAAACATTTTTCTGTTGCCTCGTAGAAAAATATGTTTTTTTTCATCCAATCAAACTCATCAGCAACTTCTAACTGTTCAATGTATGGAAATATGGCTTTCATTTCTGAAGCAAAAATAAATTTCTCTTTAATTTGAGCATAAAAAAGGGGTTTTTGCCCGTATCGATCCCGGGAAAGAAAGAGTTTTTTTTCTTTTTTATCCCATATGGCAAAAGCCCACATTCCGTTAAAACGTTTTACACAAGCTTCTCCCCACTGCATATAGGATTTAAGGAGTACTTCTGTATCTGATGTGGATTTAAAGTGATAGCCTAAATTTAATAGCTCCTTCTTTATTTCTAAGAAATTATAGATTTCCCCATTAAATACGATAGCATAACGCCCACTATCCTCTAGCATAGGCTGATGCCCTGCTTTAGATAAATCTAAAATAGATAACCTACGATGCCCTAGAGACACATCATTATCCAATGTTTCTATACCAAAGCTGTCTGGTCCTCTATGTAATATAGTATCTAGAGAATTTTTAAAAGACTCATAAGAGCTTGCAGGAACTGTTCCTAAAATACCACACATATGTATTTTTTATTTGTTTGTGAGATTATATTCTTAAACTAATGAAATCACTATTTATTGTCGAGCTTTATTAAGCACTAGTTTTATCTTTAACATTTAATCTTTTAAAAATATTAAATATAAAAAGAGAGCTGATCATCATAAAAAATGAAGGTCTTGTTTTTTTAAATAATACTGGAGCTAATAC
>CAZLUS010000122.1:0-5587 GCA_964562775.1 uncultured Flavobacteriaceae bacterium
CCCTATATCTTAAAAATCTAAGTTAAATTTAGAATATAAAAATAGATTTTAATCAATTTTAAAAAACTAATAATCAACAAGTTATGAATATACTTTATTAACAATTGTTCATAAAAAAAGCACCTATCTTTCGAAAGGTGCTCTATTCTTTATTAGAAATAAGGTTAAGAACGAATCTCTTTGATTTTTGCTTTCTTACCAGTAAGGCCTCTAAAGTAAAAGATTCTAGATCTTCTAACTTTACCTTGTTTGTTAATTTCTATTTTTTGTAATGCAGGCATATTTACAGGGAAAATACGTTCTACGCCTACAGTTCCAGACATTTTTCTAATGGTAAAAGTTTCTGTAGCACCACTTCCGCGACGTTGAATAACAACACCTTTAAAGAACTGGGTTCTAGTTTTTTCACCTTCTTTAATTTCGTAGTATACAGTTATAGTATCACCAGAAGAGAATTTTGGAAATTCTTTTCTTTCTACAAATTCTTCTTCTACAAATTTTACTAAAGATTCCATTTTTATGAATCGATTAATATGTTACGTTAAACTAACATTCACGATTTTCGTCAGAGGTTAACTTTAACAGCTTGCAAAAATAGGCATTAATTTATAACAAGCAATGCCTTAGGTGTATTTTTACAGGTTTTTACTTGTCTAATAAATCTGGTCTTAGTTTTTCCGTTCTTTTTAATGCTTGTTCTTCACGCCATTTTTCAATTTTAGGAAAATTACCGCTCAATAATATCTCTGGCACTTTATGTCCTTTATAATCTGAAGGTCTTGTATATACGGGAGGAGCTAAAAGGTTATCTTGAAAAGTATCTGTTAATGCAGAGGTTTCATCATTTAAAACTCCTGGTAACAGTCTAATAATAGCATCAGAAAGTACTGCTGCGGCAAGTTCACCTCCTGACAATACATAGTCTCCTATAGAAATTTCTCTAGTAATAAATAGGTCTCTTACTCTTTGATCTACCCCCTTATAATGCCCGCAAAGAATAATTAGGTTTTTTTTTAGTGATAACTCATTTGCAATTCCTTGTTTTAATGTCTCTCCATCTGGCGACATATAAATTACTTCATCATAATCTCGTTCTGCTTTTAGTTTAGAGATACATTTATCAATAGGTTCAAGCATTAATACCATACCAGCTCCACCGCCAAATTGATAGTCGTCTACTTGATTATAATTGCCAAGAGAAAAATCCCTTAGATTGTGTAAATGGACTTCTACCAATTCTTTTTCAATTGCTCTTTTTAGAATTGAAGCATCAAAAGGGCTTTTAAGTAATTCTGGTAAAACAGTAATGATATCTATACGCATAGTAGCAACTTAGAAAGTGTAAAAGTAGCGATTCTTCAATTTTAAGAGGCTATCCAGAAATAATGTAAATGTTCAAGGTCTTTCTTCCAACCTAATTTTTCGTATAGACGTTGCGCAGGATTAGCCTTTGCCGTTTCTAGTGCAAGACCTTTAAAATTCATTGTTTTACATTGTTCTTTAGCGCTTTGTAATAAAGCTTGTCCAATACCTTTTCCTCTGCGTGACGGAACAACGAATAAATCATTTAAAATATAAAACGATTCCATAGATACGGATGAAAATGTGGTATATAATTGTGTGAATCCAACAGCTTCATTATCAAGCATAGCTAAAAAAATAACAGATTCATTAGCTTGTATGCGTTCTTTTAAAAATTTTTGAGCTCCAATTTTATCTGAAGCTTGCTCATAAAAAACACGATAAGCATCAAATAATGATGTTACTAAAGGAAGATGCTCTACGGAAGCGCGGAGTATTCGCATAAGAACAAAATTTAAGCACCTTTCCTGCTCTTATTAATTTCGTCTTGAAGTTGTCTGCTTATTTTTTGTTCGCGCTCTAAGGCTCTCCTTCTATGTTGCTCAAACTCATTTTCCACATCGGCAAGAGCAGATTTTGCTTGTTGCGTAAGGAAATTACTGTTTTTAAAACGATAGATAAAGAAAAGTAAAAAGCCTAAAAGTCCTAAAATGATGGACCATACAATTAATTTATAAGTGCCTTTTGAAACCATTGCACCAAAGAAAGAAAGGCTATCCTTTTCTTCTGTTAGCGTAATTAGATTCTTTGTGGTTTCATCTAATTTTGTATTTAATGTATTTATAGAGGTCTCATTTTCTGCAATGGTGGCTCTAAGGTTAACAATATTTTTGTTCGATGTAGAAATAGAATCTAAAATATTTTCACGCATAGCCTCAAGCTCTAATAGGCGCACCACTTCATAGCGTTTACCACCCTGTCTATAATTAGTGGATTTTCTAATTATAGTTTCAAACTGACCATTAATACTAGTGTCTTCTTGTTTTTTAGGATTTTCTTCTTGTGCATTAAGCGCATTTGCTGCTACTAACAAACAGCCTATGAGAATTATTACTTTTTTCATAGAAGTTCTTTTATACTTTAGATTTAGAGGAAAGCGAAGTTACATTAATAAACTAAATCGTCAAAAAATGCGCTTAACTCTTTTAAATTATATCTTAATAGTACGTATAGCGCCTCACTTTAGAAACATATTTTGCTAGTCTTATTACTTGATGTGAATATCCATACTCATTATCGTACCAAATATATAAGACAATGTTTTTATTATCGTTAGATATTTGCGTTGCTTTACTATCATAGATAGCTGGAGCAGAAGACCCAACAATATCAGAGGATACAAGCTCATTGCTTAAAGAGTATTTTATTTGCTCTACTAAATCACCTTCTAAAGCATATTTTTTTAAAATAGTATTTATTGCATCGTGAGTTGTTTTAGTTTTCACTTCTAAATTTAAAATTGCCAAAGAACCATTAGGTACTGGGACTCTAATAGCACTAGAGGTTAACTTACCTTCTAAAGAAGGTAGTGCTTTTGCCACTGCTTTTCCTGCACCAGTTTCTGTTATAACCATATTTAGTGCTGCGGCTCTACCACGACGGTATTTAGAGTGCATATTATCAACTAAATTTTGATCATTTGTATAGGCATGTATGGTTTCTAAATGTCCTTTCTTAATCCCTAAAGAGTCTTCAATAACTTTAAGGATAGGGGTTATCGCGTTAGTAGTACAAGAAGCTGCAGAAAAAATATTTGTAGTATCTGGATTGTAATCGTTATGGTTAACACCGTGAACAATATTCGGAATTTCTTTGCCTGGTGCTGTTAATAGTACACGATGAGCTCCTTTTGCTTCTAAATGCCTAGACAAAGCAGTTTTATCTCTAAAGGCACCAGTGTTATCAATAATTAATGCGTTATTAATGCCATATTCAGTATAGTCAATACTTTCTGGAGCATTAGCACTTATAATATGTACAGTAGTTCCATTAATTAGTAATGCTTTTTTATTGACATCGATTTCTATAGTACCACTAAATTGTCCATGTATAGAATCTGTACGCATTAAAGCGGCTCTTTTTTCTAATATTGTTTCGTTAACCTCACCGCGAGTAACAATAGCTCTAAGTCGTAATTGGTTTCCTTTACCAGTTTTGGCCATTAATTCGCGTGCTACTAAGCGACCAATTCTTCCAAAGCCGTATAAGACAACATCTTTAGGTTTAACTCCTTTTGTTTTTTCTGCGTCTTTAAGCTTTTCTAAAACAAAGGCCTTAACATTATGATGGCTATTTTCTTGCGAATGATATTCGTAGGTAAGTTTACCAATATCTAGTTTAGAGGCGGGTAATTTAATATCGTTTATAGCCCTTAATAATTCTACAGAATCAAAAATTGAAATTGGCTTTTGAACAAACTCGCCAGCGTATTCATGTAAGTTAATGATTTGGCTAACATTTTCGTCAATCAATTTATTTTTAAAAAGTACTATCTCAATAGATTTGTCATACCACAAATCACTTATTAGTTTAATAAATTCAGTTGTAGCCTTTCTTCTATCTGCTTGAAAAGCAAGTTCTTTTTCGTAGGAGTTAATATCGCTCATAATAAGATAAAGATTGATTTTAAATTTCGTGCAAAAATAGCTATTTCAAACGTTTTCGTAAAAGGATGTGTAATAAAAAAACGCCTCAAAAAGAGGCGTTTATCGAATATCTGTGTTGTTCGGCTTATTCAAAAATTAATCGCTCTCGTTCACCGTCTTCTCCTATTAAAGTAATAGATGTATTGCCGTATCTAGAGATTTTACTAAAAGCTTCTCTAGCATTATCTATATTAGTTACATCCTCATCATCAACTTTTATGATAATTTTGTTTAATAGTCCATAATTAAAATACTGCTGCGGTACAGCAACAATTTTAACCCCTTGGTCTATTTTATATTCTTCAATATCTTTTTTGGTTAAATTCTTAACTGTAAATCCCATATTAGGGACTTGAATTGTCTCAATCTTTTTTAGCATAACAGGTATTGTCATTCTTTTTCCATCTCTATCTACAAGAACATCAACGGTGTCCCCCGGTCTTTTAGCAGACAAATAGCCTGTTAATTCAGAAAACTTAGTCACACGTACATTATCTACTTGTTTAATAATGTCTTTTTCTCGAAGTCCGGCATCTTCAGCTCCAGAATCTTCAGAAATAGCAGATATATATACCCCTTGAATTTCATCAATACCAAGTTCAATAGCTTCTTTAGAGCTCGAAGATATAGCACTAACACCTAGTATTCCTTTTTGAACATCACCAAACTCTAACAAATCGTCCACTACTTTTTTAGCAATATTACTAGGTACAGCAAAAGAATAACCTACAAAAGAACCTGTTTGTGAGGTAATCGCAGTATTAATACCTATTAAATCTCCATTCGTATTTACTAAAGCACCACCACTGTTACCAGGGTTTACTGCCGCATCAGTCTGTATAAAAGATTGATTACCAGCAAAAGTTAAAGAGCGAGCTTTTGCACTAACAATACCTGCTGTTACTGTAGAGGTTAGGTTAAAAGGGTTACCTACCGCTAAAACCCACTCACCAATTTTTGCATTATCAGAATCACCAAAAGCCAAATAAGGCAGGTTTTCTACATCTATTTTTAATAAAGCAATATCAGAATTCTCATCTGCTCCAACAACTTCTGCCTCATAGGTCTTGTTGTTGTTTAGTGTTATTTCTAGTTGCGTGGCATCATCTATAACGTGGTTGTTAGTTACAATATAGCCATCAGGCGATATAATTACTCCAGAACCTGTTCCTACCTGCGGCCTTTGTTCGGTTTCTCCGCCATAAAAGAATTGTGCAACTGGGTTACGTTTAATTATAGTAACATTTTTTACATGCACTACGGCATTAACCGTTTTTTCTGCTGCAATGGTAAAATCTACATCATTAATACCTGCTCCTCTTGGCGAAGTAGCTAAATTGCTAGTAGTTATAAAAGAAGTATTTGTATTATCATTTACATATGTATAGTTTTCTTTCTCAAAAAAGAGCTTGTATGCTCCTAAGGTTATTCCCCCTGCTAAAAGTGCAACTATAAACAAGTTTGCTGTTTTCTTCATCTGTCTACGTTTTATTGTTTTTTAATACTTTAAAAATACTATAAATTAAAATTTAATTTTAACAGTTTAACGCTCTTTTAACTGCAAAAGAAACCTTAAAGAA
>CAZLUS010000122.1:5687-7271 GCA_964562775.1 uncultured Flavobacteriaceae bacterium
AAATTTAATTTTAACAGTTTAACGCTCTTTTAACTGCAAAAGAAACCTTAAAGAATATAGTATATTTGTTCGATGGAGTTCGATATACAGCTTACATTTTATAAATACCAGGGTACGGGGAATGACTTTGTAATGATAGATAATCGTGAAGATTTTTTTCCTAAGGAGAATACTAAATTGGTAGCTTTTTTATGTGATAGAAAATTCGGAATTGGAGCCGATGGGTTAATTTTACTAGAAAATGATGCCCTGTCTGATTTTAAAATGGTTTATTATAATTCTGATGGAAGCGAGAGCACTATGTGTGGTAATGGAGGTCGATGTATTGTAGCTTTTGCAAATAAGCTAGGAATTATAAAGGACCAAACTACTTTTAATGCTATTGATGGTTTGCATGAAGCTAAGATTAACGAAGATGTCATTACATTAAATATGATAGATGTTTCTGAAATTAAATCAAAAGAAAAGTACCTCTTTTTAAATACAGGTTCGCCGCATCATGTTCAAGTTGTAAATAATATAGAAGCTATTGATGTTGTTAAAGAAGGCGCTAAGTTGCGTTATGGGCTTTATGGGCAAGAAGGAAGTAATATCAACTTTGTTGAAGCTGTAGATGGAAGTACATTTAATATGCGTACCTACGAACGCGGTGTAGAAAATGAAACATTATCCTGTGGAACAGGAGTTACCGCTGTAGCACTAGCAATGCATCATAGTGGTATTGCAAAAGGAGAACATATTTTCATTAATACCTCGGGAGGTAAATTACAAGTTTCTTTTACTGTAACAGATAATGGGTATACAAAAGTAAATCTTATAGGAGCTGCTACATTTGTTTATAAAGGAGAAGTAGAATGTTAAAACTAACAGGAACAAATACGTATTTAAGAGCACTTGAATTAAGTGACCTTGAATTTCTATACCTTCTAGAAAATGATACTAAAATTTGGGAAATTAGTGGTACTGTAACACCGTATTCTAAAAAAACACTCCAATTATATTTAGATAATGCGCATCGGGATATATACGAGGTTAAGCAATTACGCCTATGTATTTGTACTAAGGAAGATAAAGCCATCGGTCTTGTAGATATATTTGATTTTGACCCTAAAAATTTACGTGCAGGCTTGGGGATTGTTGTTTTAGACGAAGAAGATAGGGGTAAGGGGATAGGAGAAGATGCTTTACGTATAGTTATAGATTACGCTTTTTCTGTCCTAAATTTACATCAATTATATGCTAATATTCTTGAATCTAATAACTCTAGTAAAGGCCTTTTTAAGCGATTAGGCTTTGAGGAGGTTGGTGTAAAGCAAGACTGGGTCTATCTTGGGGGAACATTTGAAAATGAAATATTATATCAAAAAATAAAATCTTGAAAAACTTAAAAAAAGTAATTTGGGCAACTGCTATTTTGGGTTTAGTTATTAGTGGTTTTTTTGCTTATACCATATATAACTATATCTTTTCTCCTAATACTAGTTTTGACAATAAGGAAGCCTATATTTTTATTCCTTCAGATGCTTCTATGCAAATGGTAAAAGAACAATTAAAGCCTTTATTAAAGGATATAAATTCTTTTGA
>CAZLUS010000123.1:0-7245 GCA_964562775.1 uncultured Flavobacteriaceae bacterium
ATTTAGAAAAAGCAGAACGAGGTATTGTTTTTATTGATGAGATTGATAAAATTGCCCGCAAGAGCGACAACCCATCTATTACACGTGATGTTTCTGGTGAAGGGGTTCAACAAGGACTATTAAAACTTCTTGAAGGCACGGTTGTAAATGTGCCACCAAAAGGAGGCAGAAAACACCCTGATCAAAAATTTATTGAAGTTAATACAGAAAATATTTTATTTGTTGCTGGTGGTGCTTTTGATGGTATCGAAAGGATTATCACTAAACGCTTAAACATGCAGGCTGTTGGCTATGGTGCTTCTAAAGCAGAAGACAATTTAGACCAAGAAAATATGTTACAATACATTATACCTAGAGATCTTAAGCAGTTTGGACTAATTCCTGAAATTATTGGACGTCTTCCTGTGCTTACACACATGAATCCTTTAGACAAAAAAACCTTACGTGCTATCTTAACAGAGCCTAAGAATGCCATTATTAAACAATATGAAAAATTGTTTCATATGGATGACATTAAATTTACTATTACAGAAGAAGCACTTCATTATCTGGTAGAAAAAGCTGTAGAGTATAAATTAGGAGCTAGAGGTTTACGCTCATTATGTGAAGCTATTTTTACTGATGCTATGTTTAGCTTACCAAGTAGTGAAGAAAAAGAGTTTAAAGTAACAAAGGCCTATGCAGAAGAAAAACTATCATACGAAACTATTAAAAAGTTAAAAGCTGTTTCGTAAGTTTAAAATAAGAATAAATAAAGAGCCCTTTTATAATAAAAGGGCTCTTTTTTATGCAATACTTTTTATTTGTATTATACTGCTTTACGCGTAACCTTAGCTAAAAGTTCCATACAAACTTCACCTATTATTTTCTCATCAGAATATAATTCGTGTCCAAAGTTTGGAATGATGTTTAAATCCACACCTACTTTTTTAGCCCATTTTACATCTGGTCTATATGTATCATATGATCCAAAAATAAGATTTGTATTTACTGTTGGGCTCTTCTCTTCCACTCGAATTCGAGTAGCAGAAACCGCCGTAAGGGATTTCATGGGTAAGCCTTTTAATCCAGCTTTCCATGCTATTGCTCCCCCAATACTAAAAGCTAAGACATGACTTGCCTCAGTTTCTTTTTTTAATAGATGCGCAACAGCAGTATCAATACCACCATTAATAAAGGCTTTATTTAGATTCTCTTTAGTATTTATTGGTTCATCTATACAAGCTAATTGCTGACAATCATAGAAGGTTATATCGTAATACTGTTGTAAATATGCAAAATAAGAAGTAATCCAGAGTCCTTTTTTAACTCCCCACATATCAGAAATAATGAGTAATTTTTCGGCCATAGTTTTAATTATAGTTAATGAATATTTAAGATTGGGGGATAATTTTGAACAAACTTCCTTCTTTACACAAACAACTACATATTTAATTGTTCAAGTATTACGTAATTTCGATAAACTGTACAATTTTACGAAAACGTTTTCGTAAAATTTAGAAGATTGCGCAGATCGTTAAATCTTTATTGCTTTTTGTTGATAACTAACAATTCTTCTATATATCCGCGCTCGTTTGAGAGTCTAGGTATTTTATGTTGCCCTCCTAATTTATCTTTAGATTCAAGCCAATCGTAAAATAAATTTTCTCTAGCAATATGTACTTCAGGCATTTTTAATGTAATATTATTATAACGCTTAGCTTCGTAATCAGAATTTAAAGCCTTTAAAGCATTATCTAAAAACTCAGTAAAATAATTTATGTCCTCAGGTGGCTTTCTAAATTCAATAATCCATTCGTGCGCACCCTTTTCATTAGCTACCATAAATATTGGGGCGGCAGTATAATCTTTTATTTCGGAGCCTGTTTTTTTACATACTTGTTTTAATGCCTCCTCAGCATTTTCAATAATCAATTCTTCACCAAAAGCATTAATATGGTGTTTTGTTCTACCTGTAATTCTAATACGATAAGGGTTTGTAGAAGTAAAACGTACTGTGTCACCAATTTTATACCTCCATAAGCCCCCATTGGTTGTAATAACAATGGCATAGTTTACACCAAGCTCTACTTCCCAAAGGGGAATTGTTTTTTGTGTTTCCTTACCATAGGAATCCATAGCAATAAACTCATAAAAAATACCATAGTCTAGCATCAATAATAAATCTTCGGACTCATTACGGTCTTGAATACCAAAGAAACCTTCAGAAGCATTGTACGTTTCGTAATAATTGAATTTTTTTCGTGGTAGTAATTTTTTATACTGCTCTCGATAAGGAGCAAAACTAACTCCCCCATGAAAATAAACTTCTAGATTCTCCCAAATTTCAAAAAGATTGTTTTTGCCGGTTTTCTCTATTACATTATTTAAAAGCACCAACATCCACGATGGCACACCCGCTAAACTGGTTACATTTTCTTTTATACTCTCTTCTATAATAGCTTCTAATTTGGTCTCCCATTCACTCATTAAAGAAACTCTACTGCTTGGAGTACTACTATATTCTGCCCAAAGCGGCATATTATCAATAAGTATTGCCGATAAATCCCCAAAAAAACTACCGCTATCCTCATACAGCTCTTTACTACCACCTAAACGAAGACTTTTTCCTGTAAAAAGTTGAGAGTTTTCATTATTATTAAGATACAAACAAAGAAGGTCTTTGCTGGATTTGTAATGGCAATCTTCTAAAGCTTCTAAACTTACAGGAATAAACTTACTCTTTGCATTGGTAGTTCCACTGCTCTTTGCGAACCATTTGATGTGAGTAGGCCAAAACAAATTTTGCTCTCCTTTACGAGTACGTTCTATCAAAGGAGCAACCTCTTCATAGCTTACTATAGGAAGGCGTTCAGAAAATTCTTTATACGTAGTAATGGAGTCAAAACCGTATTGTTTACCGCAAACAGTATCACTAGCATAGTCTAATAACTGTAGCAAAACCTCATTCTGAACATCAGCTGGATATTTTAAAAAAAGTTCTATTTGATGATAGCGCTTTTTTAATAGCCAAGATGCAATAGAATTAAATAATGGTATTTGCATTTTAGGTATATTTAGTACTTAGAATTAGTAGCCGCTTTTTATTTAAAAATTGAGCTTCAAATTCTAAACAGATTTAAGCAAAGCCTTAAAGCTAAAATAGCTTTTATTTTCAATATTATTTAATACATTAAAATGTTATACGAAGGTGTTTTACGAAAAATGCGAACGGAGTTAGGAAACCCCATACAGTATTTTTTAGTTTTTGAAAACGATTATATCAACTTTAACCAAGCGTTAAACAAAACTTTAGAACTAGAGTTTATTAAATTCCAATGTTTAAGTTGTGGCAATAACCGCCCTATTTATAGACAAGGTTTTTGCAAATCTTGTTTTTTTGAAACCCCCGCTGCTGGTGATTGGATTATGAAACCAGAATTAAGCACCGCCCATTTAAACAAAGAAGATCGCGATTTAGAATATGAAAAACGCATGCAACTACAGCCACATATTGTGTATTTAGCAAACTCGAGCAATGTAAAAGTTGGTGTTACAAGAAAAGCACAAGTACCTACCCGCTGGATAGACCAGGGTGCACATGAGGCTATTGAAATTGTAGAAGTACCAAACCGTTATTTGGCTGGCATAACAGAAGTTGCTCTAAAAGACCACGTAGCAGACAAAACAAATTGGCGTAAAATGCTCACCAATACTGTTGATGAAGTAAACTTAGTGGAATGGCGCGAAAAACTTAAAAACTACATCCCTCAAGAAGCGCAAGAGTATTTTATTGAATCTAATACGGAAACTAGCTTAAAATTTCCTGTGGTAGCATACCCAGAGAAAGTACAAAGCCTAAATTTAGATAAAACCCCAAAATACAAAGGTGTTCTAAAAGGCATAAAAGGACAATACCTAATTTTTGAGGACAATACAGTTTTTAACGTGCGTGGCAGTGAAGGCTATTATGTGGGAATAACTATGACTAAATAACATCTATCGGTGAAAGCTTTTTTGAATATAGGGTTAATTAACGGTATCTTTTTTCTTCTTTTTACCAAATAAACCTCCTAAAATAGTAGTAGCAGCATCTTTAACAGCGTCATTTTTATCTGTAGTATCTGTTTGTATAGAATCTTTTTTGCTACTCCCTAATATATCAGTCAATACACCTGTATTGGTTGTTTTAGTAGTATCTGTTTTAGCACCGCCTAAAAGGCCGCCTAGTAAGTCTTCGGCCTTGTCTTTTCCTTTATTAAGGAGTTTTTGCTTTTCTATCTCTACCAATTGCTTGGTTAATTCTGTAACTCCAGAAGTTAAATCTGTTGTTACCTTAGGATTCATATAATCACCGTCAATAATAGCTGTAACAGGTATAGTTATATCTTTAAGGCTATCATCGCCTATTCTTGCTATTAGTGTATTCACTTCTTCTCCTAAATATTTAGCTGGCACATTTATATTTGCTTTATAGGCTAGCTTCATATCAAAGGTATGGCTCCCTTCTATCTCAATTGGAATGTCTTTATAATTTATAGTAAAAGGTTTTACATTTACCTTACCATCTTTAAAGGAAAATGCTGTTTTTAAATCTTTTAAATCAAGTGCTCCAAGATTCAAAAAGTTTAATTTACTGTCTAATTCTTTAAATAGCGGAGCGTTTTTAGTATCTACATTAGCCGAAAGTAATTTTGCCAAAACATCTCCAGAAATGCCTCCTAAATTAGGAGTCATATCATCGTTTAAATTACCAGACAGTTTTATGCTTGTATTTAACTTGCCTTGTAAAGCATTGGCAACAGGGGCCATAGCTTTAAGCATATTGAAAGCATTAAAGGATTCGCCAATTTTAAGACCATCCATCCCTAAATCCATATCAAAGGTAGAAATAGCCTCTTTTGTAGAAACGGTACCATTTAAATTTAGTTTCCCATTAAATAAGTCCGATTTTAAGTTTTCTAATTGGGCTACTTGGTCTTTAATAAGCAAGCGACCAGAAAAATTCTTCAATACAATATTATCGTACAAAACCGAACCCGCAGTAGCATCAATAGTACAATCTAAAAAAGACGGTATTTTAATACGTTCTATTGTTGTTGGCGGTGCTTTTACATCTGTTTCTTGGTCCACCTCTTCATCAACCATAAAATCGCTTAAAGAAAAAATATTCGATTGCAGTCTAAAATTACCTTCTATTTTTTCATCATTAAATACAAAACCCAACAAATTATCTAGGGTTCCATTAGCTTTAAAATCTGTAGCCCCGGTTGAACCATCAAATGAATTTAGTACAACTTTAGAAGGACTAAAGGTGACCGTAGCTTGGTCTATAATAACTGCGCTCTTTACCTCATCTGAGTCGTATTTAAATTTACTCAAATTCATTTTACCACTTGTCTTTGTATTCTTATACTGATGTGCAGATACGGATGCCATATCAAAAGCAGTAGTTACATCTGCGTTTAATAAACCAGACAAATTGAGGCCTTCTGGCAAGGGACATGCTTTGGTAATATTAGACAAGTTTATAGCACCATCCATGTGGGCATTAACTTTGGGATTACCTAATAAATCTTTAAGTTTTGCATTTAGATTAAAACGGTCTTGGTCTATTTGAAAAGAGATTCTATTTAGGTTTACAAAAGTATCTTCTGTAATACCAGTTGCGTTAGTTATCTCTGTATTGATATATACATTTTCTACCGATTTTGGTAAATCTGAATATTTAAAAGAAGCGTTTTCTGATTTTATTTTGATGTTAAACCTAGGTATATGCGTGTCGTCTACAATACCTTTTAATTCGCCACCAATTTCAAAATTTCCGGTAGTTTTTACATCCTCTATATTCTTAGAATACACTTCTGGGATTACTGCTAAAAAATTCTTGAAATCTGATGATGGGGTTTTAAAACTAATATCCACCTCTTGGTTATCATCATTCAATTTTACAAAACCATCAAAAACCAGTGGCAGCTGATTTACTATGACTTTATTCTCTAAAAAGGAGTATTTATTTTCTTCTAAATCTAATCCAATAACTGCATCTAATGCAATCTTATTTTTATTTAAATATTTTGTGCTGTCTAACTCAAAAGAGACAAAAGCTTCTGTTTGTGTTTTAAGTTCAGATTTAGCTAAGGATAAATCACCTGTACCTGTATGATTCATTTCTAAAATTTCTAAATGCATTCCAGAAGAAAAATCATCATATATAATAGTTGTATTTGTTAATGCATAAGACTCTAAACCCAATGTAAAATCAGTTTGTGTCTCATTAGAAGTAGAGGCTACCTCATCTGCACTTTCTTTTGTTATATCATAATTTGCATTCCCCTCTTTATCCACTTTTATTTTCAGTTTAGCATCATCAAGCGTTAAACTTTTAATAGCAATAGGTTCATCTGCACTTTTAAATAGTTCTTTAACCGATAATTGTAGGTCTACATTTGCTGAAGAAAAAAGAGTATCACCCTTAAAAGGGGCCTTATTAATCAAAGAAGTGTTTGTTAAACTTAAACGAGCATCGGGGAAATTTTTAATTAAACTAAGACTCGCGTCTTCAAAATCCAAAGTGGCATCTATATTCTGATTTACTTTATTTTTAATAATATCAGTAATCTTACCCTCTAAAAAAAAAGGAATAGCAATTAGTATTGCTACTAGTAGCAAAAAGGCAATTCCAACTATTTTAAATAGTTTTTTCTTCATAATACATAATTAGAAACATAAAAAAAGAAAAAGTCATTATACTAAGGCTATCTCTTCTCCTACTTTTAAGTTAAATCTTTTGCGTATAATATATACGAAAAGATAAAGTAAAGGGGTGTCGAGAAATGCTATAAAAATCTTAAAAATAAACCCAGCAATGACCAATCCATAAAACAAATTCCATGGAATTTCCTTAAAGACACATAAAAGTAGTACTACGGTAAAGGTGTCTATAAATTGCGAAGAAAAGGTTGAAAAATTATTTCTAAGCCATAGGTGTTTACCCTTTGTTAGTTTTTTCCAAAAATGATATAGCTGTATATCCACAAATTGTGCTAGTAAATAAGCCATCATTGAAGCAAAAACCGCGTAAATGGTATTGCCAAACACATCAAAAAACATACTGTTAGATACTGGCGACCATTCTGTTGCGGGAGCTATAGAAGCTGTGTACACAATTGCTAAAGAAAAAAACGAAGCAAAAATACCTGCTATTACCACTTGGTTTGCCTTTCGCTTTCCAAAGATTTCAGATATTAAATCGGTAATTAAAAA
>CAZLUS010000124.1:0-7174 GCA_964562775.1 uncultured Flavobacteriaceae bacterium
CATTTGGTCTTATATAAGAAACAGCAGTTACAATTAGGTCACATATGCCCAATAATTGATTTAATATTTAATAGTTTTGCTCAAATTTTTTAAATGAGTTTCGAAAAAGAAATAGCGAGAAGAAGAACTTTTGGTATTATCTCTCATCCAGATGCTGGAAAAACTACATTAACAGAAAAATTACTCCTATTTGGAGGAGCAATTAAAGAAGCTGGTGCAGTAAAAAACAACAAGATTAAAAAAACTGCGACTAGTGATTTTATGGAAATTGAGAGACAACGTGGAATCTCAGTAGCTACATCTGTTTTAGCTTTTATTTATAATGATTTAAAAATAAATATTTTAGACACCCCGGGCCATAAAGATTTTGCTGAAGACACCTTTAGAACCTTAACCGCAGTAGATAGTGTTATTGTAGTTATAGATGTTGCAAAAGGTGTAGAAGAACAGACAGAAAAACTTGTTGAAGTATGTAGAATGCGAAACATACCAATGCTTGTCTTTATTAATAAATTAGATAGGGAAGGAAAAGATGCTTTTGATTTGTTAGATGAAGTAGAACAAAAATTAGGCCTCTCAGTTACACCTTTAAGTTTTCCTATTGGCATGGGGTACGATTTTAAAGGAATTTATAACATTTTTGAAAAAAACATCAACCTTTTTAGTGGTGACAACAAATCTAATATAGAAGACACTATAGCTTTTGATGATTTAAATAGCCCAGAACTCGACAAAATTATTGGAGAAAAGGCAGCAACTGAATTGAGGGATAACTTAGAACTTGTAGATGGTGTATATCCTAAATTTGACAAGGAAACTTACTTAAAAGGGAAGCAACAACCTGTATTTTTTGGATCGGCTTTAAATAATTTTGGCGTAAGAGAGTTGCTAGATTGTTTTGTACAAATAGCACCCGCTCCAAGAGCTAAAAAAGCTGAAGAGCGATTGGTAAACTCAAATGAAAAAGATTTTTCGGGCTTTGTGTTTAAAATTCATGCTAATATGGACCCTAAACATAGGGATAGATTAGCATTCATTAAAATAGTCTCTGGAACTTTTGAAAGAAATAAGCCTTATTTACATGTTAGGCATGGTAAAAATTTAAAATTTTCAAGTCCAAATGCATTTTTTGCTGAAAAGAAAGAGATTGTAGACATTTCATACCCCGGTGATATAGTAGGCTTACACGATACAGGGAACTTTAAAATTGGCGACACACTTACTAATGGAGAAAAATTAAACTATAAAGGTATTCCGAGTTTTTCTCCTGAACATTTTCGTTATATAAACAATGCAGACCCTATGAAGTCCAAGCAGCTATACAAGGGTATAGACCAATTAATGGACGAAGGCGTTGCACAATTATTCACCTTAGAGTTAAATGGTAGAAAAATTATTGGCACTGTAGGTGCACTGCAGTACGAAGTAATACAATACCGTTTAGAGCATGAATATGGTGCAAAATGTACCTATGAGAATTTCCCTGTACATAAAGCGTGTTGGGTTCAACCTGAAAGTGACAATGATGAGTTTAAAGAATTTAAAAGAGTTAAATCTAAATTCCTCGCTAAGGACAAACGAGACCAGCTAGTATTTTTAGCTGACTCTCATTTTTCTTTACAGATGACACAGCAAAAATACCCTAGTGTAAAACTCCATTTTACTTCAGAATATGAATAGTGTAAATACCACTTAGCTTAAATTAACTTCATTTTTTGTATTTTTTTTTGTTTATAACCAAAAAAAATTATTACAAGATCAAACAAAACATCATTAATAAAAAAGCCCTGAAATATTTCAGGGCTTTTTCATTACGCTTCTCCAGTAGGTCCAAAATTTAATGGAATTGGAGGTTGTTGATAATCTTTTATCTTACCGTTAGCTTTTTCAAAGCGTTCTACATTATCATTCAATGCTTTTAAAAATTTCTTAGCATGTTGTGGTGTAAGTACTATTCTACTTTTAACTTTTGCTTTTGGAGCGCCTGGCATTAAACTAATAAAGTCTACTACAAATTCTGAGACCGAATGATTGATTATTGCCAAGTTAGAATATGTTCCTTCGGCAGTTTTTTCATCTAACTCAATATTAATTTGTTTCTGTTTTTTATTATTATCAGCCATATAAATTAGTATTAGAAAAGAAAACCCCAACGTTTAAAGGTTGGGGTTTTACTTATTTAAAATTTAAACTCCTCTTTGCGAGCCATAATTTCATCATACTCTTCTTTTGAGCCAACGATGATATTCTCATAATCTCGCATACCTGTACCTGCAGGTATTTTGTGACCTACAATTACATTCTCTTTTAAGCCTTCTAAAGAATCTACTTTACCGCTTACAGCAGCTTCGTTTAATACTTTAGTTGTTTCTTGGAAAGAAGCAGCAGAAATAAACGACTTTGTTTGTAGTGATGCTCTAGTAATACCTTGAAGTATCGGTGTTGCAGTTGCAGCAACAGCATCTCTTGCAGAAACTAAAGTCTTATCTGCTCTTTTCAATAAAGAATTTTCATCTCTTAACTCACGAGCTGTAATTATTTGACCAGCTTTTAAACTTTCAGATTCTCCGGCATCTTCAACAACTTTCTTGCCAAAAATTTCATCATTTTCTTTAATAAAGTCCTTCTTATGAACCAATTGGTTTTCTAAAAAGATGGTATCACCTGCATCTTCAATACGTACTTTACGCATCATCTGTCTTACAACTACCTCAAAGTGTTTATCATTAATCTTTACACCCTGTAGTCTATATACCTCTTGAACTTCGTTGACCAAATATTGCTGTACAGCAGATGGGCCTTTAATTGCTAAAATATCTTCAGGTGTTATAGAACCATCAGAAAGAGGCATACCTGCACGGACATAATCATTCTCTTGAACTAAAATTTGGTTAGAAAGTTTTACAAGATATTTCTTTACTTCACCAAGTTTAGACTCAATGATAATCTCTCTATTACCTCTCTTAATTTTACCAAAAGAAACAACGCCATCAATCGCAGAAACAACAGCTGGGTTAGATGGATTACGAGCTTCAAATAATTCTGTAACTCTAGGAAGACCACCTGTAATATCACCTGCTTTTGCAGATTTACGAGGAATCTTAACTAAAGTTTTTCCTTCTTGAATCTTCTCACCATCATCTACCATAATATGTGAACCAACCGGAAGGTTATAAGAACGTAGCGTTTCTCCTTTAGCATCTTGAATTAATAAAGTTGGTATTAACTTTTTATTTCTAGATTCGGAAATAACCTTTTCTTGGAAACCTGTTTGCTCATCAATTTCTACTTGGTATGTAACCCCTTGTTCTATGTTCTCGTAAGCAATTTTTCCAGTAAACTCAGAAACAATTACCCCATTATATGGATCCCATGAACATATAACATCTCCTTTTTTAATTTTAGCGCCATTCTTAATAGATAAAATAGAACCATAAGGAATATTATTAGTACTTAATGTAATGCCTGTTTTAACATCAGTTACTTTAATTTCAGACGTTCTAGAAATTACAATAGTCGATTTACCACCTTCTCCATTATCTCCTTCTACAGTACGTAAATCTTCTATTTCTGCAACACCATCAAACTTAGCTTCTAATTTATTTTCTTCAGAAATGTTACCTGCAATACCACCTACGTGGAATGTACGTAAGGTTAATTGAGTTCCAGGCTCACCAATTGATTGAGCAGCAACCACACCTACAGCTTCACCTCTTTGAACCATTTTATTAGTCGCTAGATTTCTACCGTAACATTGTGCACATATACCTCTTGGAGCTTCACAAGTTAATGCAGAGCGTACTTCTACCTTTTCAACAGGCGAAGCTTCTATTTTAGCTGCATCTGCTTCACCAATTTCTTGATCGGCACTTAATAGCAATTCTTCCGTTAATGGATTATATACATCATGTAAAGAAACACGACCAAGGATACGTTCCCCTAAGGTCTCTACAACTTCTTCATTTTTCTTTAAAGCCTTAACTTCTATACCTCTTAATGTCTCACAATCTTCAATATTAATAATTACATCTTGCGAAACATCTACCAAACGACGTGTAAGGTATCCTGCATCTGCAGTTTTTAATGCTGTATCTGCAAGACCTTTACGGGCACCGTGAGTAGAAATAAAGTATTCAAGAATTGAAAGTCCTTCCTTAAAATTAGAAAGGATTGGGTTTTCAATAATCTCACCTCCACCGGCAGTAGATTTTTTAGGCTTAGCCATCAAACCACGCATACCTGTTAACTGGCGAATTTGTTCTTTTGAACCTCTTGCTCCAGAATCAAGCATCATGTATACCGAGTTGAAACCTTGGTTATCCTCACGGATACGTTTCATAGCCAACTCTGTTAACATAGCGTTAGTAGATGTCCAAACGTCAATTACTTGATTGTAACGCTCATTATTGGTTATAAGACCCATATTATAATTAGCCATAATACCATCAACTTGGGTATTAGCCTCACCAATCATATCTATCTTTTCTTTAGGAATAATAATATCGCCTAAACTGAATGACAATCCACCTTTAAAGGCAAATTGATATCCCATGGTCTTAATCTTATCTAAGAATTCTGCTGTTCTAGGAACATCAGTTACCGCTAAAATATCTCCAATAATATTTCTTAGCGCCTTTTTATTCAATACTTGATTAATAAAACCAGCTTCAATAGGAACATGCGTGTTAAATAAAACTCTACCGACTGTAGTTTCTATTATTTGGTTTACTAATTCTCCTTCTTCATTAAAATCTTTTGCACGAACTTTAATTCCTGCATTTAAATCTACTTTCTTTTCATTAAAAGCAATTTCAACCTCTTCTGCAGAGTAAAAAGTTAAGCCTTCTCCTATAATAGGAGTTTCTTTTGTAGACTTACGGTGTTTGGTCATGTAATAAAGACCCAAAACCATATCCTGAGAAGGTACCGTAATTGGTGATCCGTTAGCAGGATTTAAAATATTTTGAGAAGCTAACATTAATAACTGCGCCTCTAAAATAGCTTCTGGTCCTAATGGCAAATGCACTGCCATCTGATCCCCATCAAAATCCGCATTAAATGCAGTACAAGCTAATGGGTGTAAACGAATTGCTTTACCTTCAATTAATTTAGGTTGAAAAGCCTGAATACCTAATCTGTGTAATGTAGGTGCACGGTTCAAAAGAACAGGATGACCTTTCAATACATTTTCTAGAATATCCCAAACAACAGGTTCTTTTTTATCTATAATTTTCTTTGCAGACTTTACCGTCTTTACAATACCTCTCTCAATCAATTTTCTAATTACAAAAGGCTTGTACAACTCGGCAGCCATATCTTTAGGCAGACCACATTCGTATAGATTCATTTCTGGACCCACAACAATTACAGAACGTGCAGAATAATCAACACGCTTACCTAATAAGTTCTGACGAAAACGACCTTGCTTACCTTTTAAAGAATCTGAAAGTGATTTTAGAGGTCTATTAGATTCTGTTTTAACAGCAGAAGCTTTTCTTGTATTATCGAATAAAGAATCTACAGATTCTTGAAGCATCCTTTTCTCATTACGAAGGATTACTTCAGGAGCTTTAATCTCCATCAATCTTTTTAAACGATTGTTTCTAATTATTACCCTACGGTATAAATCATTTAAATCAGACGTTGCAAAACGACCACCATCCAAAGGAACTAATGGTCGTAGTTCTGGCGGAATTACCGGAACTACTTTCATAATCATCCACTCTGGATTGTTTTCACGATTTTCTTGAGATTCACGTAAAGCTTCAACAACTTGAAGTCTTTTTAAAGCCTCAGTCTTACGTTGTTTAGAAGTTTCTGTATTTGCCTTATGTCTTAATTCGTAAGACAATTGCTCCAAATCTATTCTACCTAATAAGTCAATAAGACATTCTGCACCCATCTTAGCTATAAACTTATTTGGGTCCGTATCTTCTAAATATTGATTTTCGGCAGGTATAGTTTCTAAAATATTTAAATACTCTTCCTCGGTTAAGAAATCCATTTTATTGATTTCTTCTCCTTCTGGATTTTTAGCAATACCAGGCTGAATTACTACGTAACGTTCGTAGTAAATAATCATATCTAATTTCTTAGACGGTAAGCCTAAAAGGTATCCTATTTTATTTGGAAGCGAACGGAAATACCAAATATGAGCTACAGGTACAACAAGATTAATATGTCCTACTCTGTCGCGACGTACTTTTTTCTCTGTCACTTCTACACCACAACGGTCACATATAATACCTCGGTAACGTATACGTTTGTATTTTCCACAAGCACATTCGTAATCCTTAACAGGACCAAAAATACGCTCACAGAACAAACCATCACGTTCTGGTTTATGTGTTCTATAGTTAATAGTTTCTGGTTTTAAAACTTCTCCTCTTGACTCTCCTAAAATTGCTTCTGGAGATGCCAATCCTATTGAAATTTTACTAAACCTCTTTGGTGCGTTATTATCTTTTATTCTAGCCATAATGCTATAAAGATGAAAATGTTAAAAAATGTTCTCTTTTAAAATAGTCTTTCAACTATACTACTATTCTTCTAATCTAATATCTAAGCCTAAACCTTTTAGTTCATGCATCAATACGTTGAATGATTCTGGTAATCCAGGTTCTGGCATGGTTTCCCCTTTTACGATTGACTCGTATGTTTTGGCTCTACCAATAACATCATCAGATTTAACTGTCAAGATTTCTCTAAGGGTTGCAGAAGCACCGTATGCTTCTAATGCCCATACTTCCATCTCTCCAAAACGCTGACCACCAAATTGTGCTTTACCACCAAGTGGTTGCTGCGTAATTAATGAATAGGGTCCAATAGAACGTGCATGCATCTTATCATCTACCATATGACCTAACTTCAACATATAGATTATACCTACAGTTGCTGCTTGATCAAAACGTTGTCCCGTTCCTCCATCGTAAAGATGTGTATGCCCAAAACGTGGTACACCTGCTTCATCTGTTAAGGCGTTAATTTGGTCTAAGGTTGCACCATCAAAAATTGGTGTACCGTACTTTCTACCTAATTTTTCGCCTGCCCAACCAAGAACAGTTTCATAAATCTGACCAATGTTCATACGCGATGGTACACCTAGCGGATTTAATACAATATCAACTGGAGTTCCATCTTCTAAGAATGGCATATCTTCTTGACGAACGATACG
>CAZLUS010000125.1:0-6967 GCA_964562775.1 uncultured Flavobacteriaceae bacterium
TTGAGAATAAGAGTTGTAAAGTTCAAAGAGCAGTTCGGTATTTGATGCGTAATTTAAATCGGCTATTAAAGCGACAAATTCTTCAATACTATAAACACTTGGGGAGAAAATAGGTGCTTTTAAATGCGAAGCGAGGTGCTTTTTTAAAAATGTTGAGGCTCTCTTACTGGGGACAACAAATGTTAAGTCCTCTATTTTATCATATTCTTTGTCTAATTGTAGAAGTACATTTTCTAAGAAGCTTTGCATCTATTAAAAATAAAAAAGCCTCAGCAATTAGCTGAGGCTTTTCCTTATGAATTTATATTAAACTTATTTTATTAAGTTTATTTCAACTCTTCTATTTTGTTTTCTACCATCTCTTGTATTATTAGGAGCGATTGGTTTGTCTTCTCCATAACCAACAGCTGTTAATCTACTAGCTCCAATTCCTTGAGCGATTAAGAAATCACGAACAGAATTTGCTCTAGAATCAGAAAGCTTTTGGTTAGTCGTAGCACGACCTTGACTATCTGTATGCCCTTCTACTGTGAATCTAGCGGTAGGATATTCTGCTAAAATTTTAATAATATCAACCATTACAGCAGTAGATTCAGCTTTAATATCAGCTTTACCAGTGTCAAATAAGATTGTTTTAGCATAATCATTTAATTGCTTTTGTACTTCAGCAGTAACTTCTGGGCAACCGTTGTTAGCAACTGTACCAGCAACGTCTGGACATTGGTCATCTTTATCAAGAACACCATCACTGTCTTTATCTGCCCAAGGACAACCTTTGTTTGCAGAAGGACCAGCCTCATTAGGACAAGAATCCTCACCATCAGCAATACCATCTCCATCAGCATCTGGACAACCAGCCAAAGAAGCAAGACCAGCTACAGCAGGACAAGCGTCATCTTTATCTGCGATACCATCACCATCAGAATCTGGACAACCGTTCATTTCCTTAGAACCAGCTACATTAGGGCATCCATCTTTACCGTCTTCTATACCATCGCCATCAGAATCTGGACAACCGTTAAAAGCTTCAAGACCTGCAACTTCAGGACAAGCATCATCTCTATCATAAATACCATCACCATCAGTATCAGTACCTCCGAAACGAATGTTGATACCTGCTAAATGTTGAAAATGTGTTACTCCAAAATCTTCGAAAGCAAGTTTGTACTGAGTTTGTACTGTAAGACCAATGTTATCATTAAACCATAGATTTGCACCTACGCCACCATTAACAGTCCCAGCACCAATCTCATCGAACCAAGAATAACCACCACCAACTTCAACAAATGGGTCAATCTTTGTGTTTCTAAGAATATTATATTTTATAGTACCATCTATAGTATATTGAGATAAATCATCTACTGGAGTATCTCCTAATTGGTCTATTCTATTTAAAGAACCTCTAGCTCCAACAGAAAAACCATCACTAATATATCTAGATACAGAAATATAAGAAAGAGATGGCAAAATGTTCCAGTGATCATTTACATTAAAGTACTCACTAAATACAGAGCCGGTTTCAAATGCGGGTAAATTTGGACTTGTTTCATTATCGCTAGTAGGGAAAACGTCAATGGCGTTAATACCAATACCAACCTGCCAAGGATTGTTTTCGTCTTGCGCTTGTAGGTTGTTTGCTCCTATAAATAGTAAAGCTACAACTAAAAATTTGCTAAGATGTTTCATGCTCAAAATTTTAAGTTTAAGTGTTTGTCAGCTACAAATGTAAGTTGTTAAGAACTATTAACAAAATCTTATACTTATTTTTTTTTAGGTAATTCATGGAAAAAATATGCATTTAAACGATGTTTAACGCTTTACCTACTTCAATAAAGGACTTAATGGCATGGTCAAGGTGCTCTTTTTCATGTGCTGCCGATAGTTGAACACGGATTCTAGCTTTACCCTTAGGAACTACTGGATAAAAGAAACCTATTACATAAATGCCTTTTTCTAAAAGTTTATCTGCCATTTGTTGAGATAACTTGGCATCATAAAGCATCACAGGGACAATGGCAGAATCTCCATCCACAATATCGAAACCAGCTTTTTTCATACCCTTTTTAAAATATGCCGTGTTTTCTTCTAGCTTATCTCTTAAGCTAGTATCATTTTTAAGCATATCAAAAACCTTTATAGATGCTCCAACAATAGCAGGTGCTAAAGAGTTAGAAAACAAATAAGGTCTTGAACGCTGTCTAAGAATTTCTATTATTTCTTTTTTGCCTGTAGTGTATCCTCCCATAGCACCGCCAAGCGCTTTGCCCAAAGTACCTGTTATAATGTCTATCCTATCTAGAACTCCTTTTTCTTCTAATGTGCCGCGACCTGTTTCGCCAATAAACCCTGCCGAGTGACACTCATCAATTAAAATAAGAGCATCATACCTATCTGCCAAATCTGCAATAGCGTCTAAAGGAGCTAATAAGCCATCCATAGAAAAAACACCATCGGTTACTATTACTTTAAATCTTGCTTGGTCCTTATCTGCTTGTTGTAGTTGTTTTTCTAAATCTGCCATATCATTATTTGCATAGCGATAGCGCTTGGCTTTACATAAACGAACCCCGTCAATAATTGAGGCATGATTAAGAGAATCTGAAATAATAGCGTCTTCAGCAGTCAATAAAGGCTCAAAAACTCCTCCATTAGCATCAAAAGCAGCTGCATATAATATAGTATCCTCTGTGCCATAAAATTCTGCTATCTTTCTTTCCAGTTCTTTATGAATGTCTTGCGTTCCACAAATAAAACGAACAGAAGACATGCCAAAGCCATGAGAGTCTAAAGTGTCTTTAGCTGCTTTAACAACTTCTGGATGTGATGAGAGCCCCAAATAATTATTTGCACAAAAGTTTATTACTTCTTCGCCGGTAGAAATTTTAATGACTGCGCCTTGTTTAGAAGTAATAATACGTTCTTTTTTATAAAGCCCTGCTTCTTGAATTTCGTTAAGTTCTTTTTGGAGGTGTTCCTTAATTTTTCCGTACATGGTATTAATTTATATTAAAATTGGAGTGACTGTCTGGTTTATATATATAAGTATTATAGCATTTATTTTATAATTCATTTGCTCTAAAACTTTAGCGTAATCATATAATTGTTCTTTATGTGTTTCACTTTTTACTCCTGTCTTGTAATCAATAATAGTGACCTTATTATTTTCTATTACTAATCTATCTGGTCTTAAAAGCTGCCCATCGGGTGTTAAAAGTTCTTTTTCATTATATATAGTTAGGCCTTCTTTAAAGTAAGAACTCAACTTAGGGTGGTGAATAACCTGCTTCAATTTTTCTTCTAACAAAGGTATATCTCTTGAAGTAATATCTCCGTTCGCTATAAGTGAACTAATAGCATTTTCAATATCACTTTTAAAAGTAATTTTAGATAGTGCTTTATGTATTAAGTTCCCTTTTTCAATTGCTTCTTGTCTATTTACATCCCAAAGCATAATTGCTTTAGTTACTATATTAAAATTAGATGTGCTTTTCTGAGTATATATATAAGGTATACTATTATTAAGATTATTGGTTGTTTCTATTTTCTTTTTTTGAGTAAAATTGCCAAAAGTATATTGAGACTGTGTAGCATTCCAACTTCCGAGGTGTTTCAAATAATCTATGAATAATTCAGAATACGTTCCTTTTTTATTTTCTTCAGTAGAAATAATAAATAAAGCATTTTGCGCTCTAGTTAAAGCGACATAAAGGACATTAAAAGCGTCTAATTCTAATTTCTGTTGTTCATCATCATATATCTCTTCTGTAATTGTGGTATAATTTGCCAACTCTTTCTTTGAGCTAATAAGGAGTTTATTAAAGCCCTTAAAAGCGTTTTCTTCTACAGGAATCCATAATTTATTATTTCTTGAATCAATTATTTTAGAATCTGCATAAGGAAATATGGTTACAGGAAACTCTAAGCCTTTTGCCTTGTGTACCGTCATAATTTGTACAGCATTTAAACTTTCTGGTGCTTTAACACTTAATTTTTCTCTTTTACGTGCCCAAAAATTTAAAAATGAGAAAATACTAGAATCTTCTTTTTGTGAAAAGTCGAAAACCTCATCCATTAATTGTGTTAAATGCGCATCAGAACGCCCAGCCAAATTAAAGCATGCTATTGCCTGTTCTAAAATATCGTAAGTAGACAGGTGTCTTATGTTTTTTGTATGAAAACCATAAACAGTGCCTAATAATACAGGAAGCGTGCTTAGGTTTTCTGCAATAAAATCGTGTTTGTAACCGTCACTATCCTTAAATAAGTATTCTAGTATAAAATACTTAGCTTCATTATTTTCAGGATTTTCTAGATAGTTTAAAATCGAAACTAAAAAAAAGACTTCATTGTTATTCGCTAATAAAAGTGAATCTGGAGAGATTATTGGAATTTCATTTGCAGTTAAGAAGTCCGCTAATAAAGTGGCTTTTTTATTTTCTCTAACCAGAATACATACATCTTTAAGGTTGTAATTGTTATCTATTACACGTTGTAGAACCTCTAATGTTTTTACGCAGTAGGGGTCTTCATCGGTATCCGCATCTTTTTTGGTAAATAGTAACTCAACATAGCCACTCTCGTTCGCTTTAATTTTTTGTTTGTTGCCTTCTTCGAACAATTTTTTATAGTGCAGTGCATTTAGTTTTTTTGCAGAAAAAGTAAAAAACGCATTGTTAAACGTTATAATTTCTTTTTGACTACGCCAGTTTGCATCTAAATTTTCAACCTTAGGTTCTAAAACAAAAGGATTGGTTTTTAAGTTTATAAGATTTAAAAATTGTTCTGCTCTTCCGCCACGCCAACGGTAAATGGCCTGTTTTGCATCACCAACTAAAAGTAAAGAACCTTGCTCTCCTTTTTCGTTTTCGCTCTCTATAGCATTGCCAATTAAAGGAATAAGATTTTGCCATTGCATTTGCGAAGTATCTTGAAACTCGTCTATAAAATAATGGCGGTATTTCTCTCCCAATCGCTCATAAATAAAAGGTACAGGTTGGTTTTTTATTTCTTTAGAGATAATGCTGTTAAACTCAGATATTGACAAAATATCCTTTTCTTTTTGAAGCAGGCTTAACTCTTTTGCAATTTCATTTAAAACTGTTAGTGGTACAATTTGGGTGTAGCAATTTTTTAAAAAACTCAGCTTGTAAAATTCTTTTTTTATCTCATTAAAAAGACTAGAAAATTGTGGATGTAGGTTGTCAAGTATATTTTTTGTCGCTTCTGGACTTGTTTTATTGTAAAGCGGATTTACATCAAAATTTTGTTTCCAATCTGCGCCAAAATCGATTTTGGTTTTACTGCCTATAATGCTAAGCATAAATTTAGGAAAATAACTCGCCTTAAAGTCTGTATGTTCTAAACTACTAGCCTCAATAAGTTGTAGGGCTTCATTCGCTAAATTATTAAGTACATCTTCGCTTTTTTTGATGTTATTCCTGAGTAATTTTTGCAGCTGTATAAAATCGACTATCGTTTTGTTAGAGATACTTTTTAGATGCAAATTGTGATTTTCTTGAAAAAGTAATTTGCCAATTTCAATAAGATCATACGTAATATTCCAACTTTTATCTTCTTCTATTTTTTCTATTGAAAAGTTTAGCAAGACTTTTGTGAGTTCACCGTCTTCTCCTGCACGGTTTAATAATCTTCCTACACTTTCTTCTAAAAGAATATCTGTGTCTAAAACAACATCAAACCCTTGAGATATTTTTAAATCACGCGCAAATGTTCTAATAATTTTATGTGTGAATTTATCAATAGTAGAAATTTCAAAAAATGCATAATTATGAAGCAATTCTTTTAATACCTTTTTCGATTTTAATTGTAATTCTTTAGGGCTAAGTTTAAGTTCTTGCAGAAGGTCATTAAAAAGACTGTTTTTTTCTTCTAAACTAAACGCATAAAGACTTTCCAGTATACGCTCTTTCATTTCTGCAACAGCTTTATTAGTAAACGTAATTGCTAATAACTCTCTGTATTTTTGTTTAGATGAAGGCGCCAGTATAAGTTTTAAATACGCTTTTGTGAGCTGATAGGTTTTCCCTGACCCAGCTGAAGCACTATATATTTTAAAAGCGTTTGTATGCAAGTGTTTTACTTGCAAATTACACATTCTTGTTATGTTCTTAACATAAATTTTGATGAATTTTTATGTTAAAACTCGTACTTTTACAAAACAACACATATAACTTATAAAACGTAAAATTATGTCTTTTGAATTACCTAGTTTACCATACGCTTATAACGCTTTAGAGCCTCATATTGATGCGCGCACCATGGAAATTCATCATGGAAAACATCATAATGGATATACTACTAAATTAAACGCCGCAATTTCTGGAACCGCACTTGAAGGTAAATCTATTGATGCAATTCTTGCAGATTTAGATATGTCTAATGGAGCAGTAAGAAATAATGGAGGAGGTTTTTATAATCACTCCTTATTTTGGAGTGTAATGTCTCCTGACGGAGGAGGGGAGCCATCTGGCGAATTAGCAGAGGCTATAAATGCTGCTTTTGGCTCTTATGAAGGGTTTAAAGAAAAGTTTAGTGCCGCCGCTGGCACAAGATTTGGTTCTGGTTGGGCATGGCTTTGTGTGCATAAAGGAGGAAAAGTTGAAATATGTTCTACGCCAAATCAAGACAATCCATTAATGCCAGGTGTAGGTTGTGGAGGTAGTCCTATTTTAGGATTAGATGTTTGGGAACATGCTTATTATTTAAATTATCAAAACAGAAGACCTGATTACGTGTCTGCATTTTTTAATGTAATTAATTGGGATAAGGTTGGAGCACTTTATGCAACCAACAAATAAAGGAAGGTTTTTTCTTATTAAAAAAGCGCATCAAATGATGCGCTTTTTTATGCAATAAACTTTAAAGTTACTATAATAGAAAAGGGCGGAGAAATCTCCACCCTTTTCGTCCCAAATCTTACCATAAACTTAACCTACTTATGCTATGG
>CAZLUS010000126.1:0-3392 GCA_964562775.1 uncultured Flavobacteriaceae bacterium
TATTTAGAGGAACATGCAATTTTATTACAGGTAACTACAGATATACTATTGTTTAAAAAACTGCTATAAGTCTCCGCAACGTCTGAACTAGCCGTATTGTCTACAAAAATGCTATTTCTATAATTTAATTTATTTATAGTATTTATAAACTCCTTTCCATCGGCAGTTTTACCTTTAGCTAGTTCTTCTTTCCAATGTGATAATGCAATACCATCTTCGTTAAAAACCATTGTTCTAGAATTGGCAATAGCTATTACCCTAATATTTAGTTTTAGCTCACTCTTTAAATATTCTTGTTGCATTTTTAACTGTTCTAAAAACCGCGAACCTACATTGCCAACTCCCATAACAAAGAGATTAAGTTGTTTTATGTTTTCTTCAAAGAATGCTTCATGTAAGGTGTTTAATGCCTTTTTTACATCTCCTTCACGTATAACAGCAGAGATATTTTTTTCAGAGGCACCTTGAGCTATTGCTCTAATATTAACATTGTTTTTTCCTAGGGTGCTAAACATTTTTCCACTCAAACCCTGATGACTTTTCATATTATCACCAACAAGTGCAATAATTGCTAAATTATTTTCTACAATTAAAGGGTGTATTTTGTTTGCATTTATTTCGTGTTCAAAAGTTTTATTTACACTAATAGTAGCTTTTTCTGCATCTTTATCAGAAATACCAACGCATATAGAATGTTCCGAAGACGCTTGGGTAATTAATACCACACTAATGTTTTCTTGTGATAGTGTTTCAAAAAAGCGTTTCGATATACCTGGTGTTCCAATCATTCCCGGTCCTTCAAGAGAAAGAAGTGTAATATTACCTATATGGCTTATACCACGTACTGTTTTTCCTTTGCCATTTTTGTTTTTGGTAATTAATGTTCCTTCTTCTTCTGGAGCAAAGGTATTTTTTATAGTTATTGGTATTCCTTTTGCTAAAACAGGTTGAATTGTAGGCGGATAGAGGACTTTAGCACCAAAATGAGAAAGTTCCATAGCTTCTTCATAAGAGATATGATGTACACATTTAGCTTGTTTTACCAATCTAGGGTTTGCAGTGTACATACCACTAACATCTGTCCAAATTTCTAAGGCCTGAGCATCTGTTGCAGCAGCTATAATAGCAGCAGTATAATCAGAACCACCTCTTCCTAGCGTAGTACTTTCTCCTTTACTAGAAGAAGATACAAAACCAGGTATTACTGTAATTTTTTCTTTTGCATTTTTAAAATAATCCGCACAGTTTTTATGAGTTAAACCAATATTTACCGTTGTGTTGCCAAAATTATCATCGGTCTTTATAAGCTGTCTTCCATCTTTATAAATGGCATCTAAATTTTCACGCTTAAAATAGGCGCTAATTATAAATGAAGAAAGTAATTCTCCATAACTAACAACTTTTTCTGATAGCCTAAGGGTTGTCTCGCCAATTAAAGAAGCACCTTCTAGTAAGATTTCTAAATCATTCAATTCACTTTTTACATGGCTAAGAATAGGGTTCTGTTCTTTAATAGGAAACAAATCTTTAATTGTTTTAAAATGATTTGTTTCAATCTCATTAAGTTGATTTTTAAAGGCAAGGTTTTGTGAAGATGCTAAATCTAAAGCATTTAATAAACTATCCGTTACTCCACCTAAAGCAGAAACAACTACTATGATCTTACTACTACTACTAGTGTTTTTAACTATAGATTTTACTTTTTTTATATTTAAGGCTGTTGCAACAGAAGTGCCGCCAAATTTTAAAACTTTCATTAGAAAAATTTAGAGAAATTGTTAAATAATTAATTGAATGGACGAATAATAACAGCAAATTACCCCAATGGGGTAATAAATAATGTAGTAGTGATAATTAAAGCTATTTTCATAGTTTACTATTGCGCCAATTATTTAAATTGTCAGTTCAAAAGTAGTACTTTTGTGTGCTGTTTCAAATAAATCCTAAATTTTTATCAATTCCATAATTTGTAATACACTTCTTTATTAAATGAAAATATTTACCTCTAAGCAGATATATGATGCTGCCAAATTCACAATAGATAAACAACAATTAGTAAGTGATGACCTCATGGAAAGAGCCGCTGAGCGAATTTTTAGTTGGGTACATTCTAGATTGCAAGGGGCTCAGGTTAGAATTCAATTATTTTGTGGAATAGGTAATAATGGGGGAGTTGGTATTGCTTTAGCAAGATATTTAGTTGAAAATGGATATGCGGTATCGGTTTATGTAGTTAATCACAGTGATAAGCGCTCTAAAGATTTTTTAATTAATCTAGACCGATTAAAAGAGCGTAAGCTTTGGCCAGAATTTTTAGATTCTGATTGTGACTTTCCAGCTATTAGTCATGAAGATATTATAATAGATGGCATTTTTGGGATAGGTTTAAATAGAAACCCAGAACCTTGGGTGGCAAAATTAATTAACCATATTAATGATTCTGCTGCTTTTATTCTTTCTATTGATATTCCTTCTGGACTTTTTACAGATAGAAGTATTGCTGTAAGAGAAAATGTAATTAGAGCAAACCATGTATTAACCTTTCAAGCTCCTAAGCTTGTTTTTTTTCTTCCACAAACAGGAGGTTTTACAAATCAATGGGAAGTTTTAGATATTGGTCTAGACCAAGAATTTTTGCATAAAACAGAAACTGATTTCGAATTTATTGGTAAATCAGAAGTTTTGCCAATGTACATACCAAGACTTAAATTTTCTCATAAAGGCGATTATGGACATGTGCTACTTATTGGAGGAAGCTATGGTAAAATAGGAGCTGTTAATTTAGCCACTACAGCATGTTTAAAAATAGGTGCTGGTTTAGTCACTGCTATGGTGCCAAAATGTGGGTATGTGCCATTACAAACTAGTGTGCCTGAAGCAATGGTGCTTACTGATGATGAAGATTATTTAATATCTAAAATAAGTCTTCCTAAAAATGTTACAGTTGCGGGTGTTGGAATAGGTTTGGGGACTCATAAAGAAACGATAGCCGCTTTTTCGAGATTTATAGGGGATAATACACTGCCTTTAGTAATTGACGCCGATGGATTAAATATTCTAGCTACTACTCCTAAGTTGTTAAAGAAAATACCTCAGCAATCTGTGCTGACTCCTCATGATAAAGAATTAGAACGTCTTTTAGGTTCTTGGACTGATGATTTTGATAAGTTAGAAAAAGCAAAAGCTTTTTCTGTAAAGCACGATTGTATTTTAGTTCTTAAAGGGGCACATACTATTACAGTATATAACAATAAAGCTTATATAAATGCAACGGGGAACCCAGGTATGGCAACAGCAGGTAGTGGAGATGTGCTAACGGGTATAATTACAGGTTTAATAGCGCAAGGATATCCACCTTTATATGCTTCTATTTTTGGAGTTTACTTGCATGG
>CAZLUS010000126.1:3492-6938 GCA_964562775.1 uncultured Flavobacteriaceae bacterium
TTTTTTACCCATTCAATAGCGTTTTCGTATTCAATAAAGAACTTCATATTTTTTTTGTAAAACATCTTTTCAATATTGTAGTTATGCATATCGATTTCCTTTTTAGAAACAATAGCAAACGCATTTAAATTATCTAAACCTCTTAAATAGGTATAGATTACAGGGTCGATAGCATATGAGTTTTTTCTTAAACTTATATAACCAAACTTTTTTTCTCTAAAATGTATTTCTGAAATTCCAATAATTTGATATGCCCTTTCTAATGTAAGTGTTACGCCTTCCTCAAAAATAGAAACCATGTAATTATCAAAAACTTGAACTATTCCAATATCTAACTGGTATTCTTTGA
Source organism: uncultured Flavobacteriaceae bacterium (assembly GCA_964562775.1). GTDB lineage: Bacteria > Bacteroidota > Bacteroidia > Flavobacteriales > Flavobacteriaceae > Croceitalea. Next base: position 3,842 of record CAZLUS010000126.1, read on the forward strand.
TTATTACATTTGTTTTTCTTAGCCCCATATTCATTACCGTAGTATTATAGTGTGTCTCGGGAACGAATTTAGAAGTAGTGCTAGCTAATAAAAAAAAAACTAGATTAAAGGCTTAAATATCGTATTAAAGGTTAATAGTATATTATAAAGGCTAAGAAAAGAACTTTCACGTTATATGACAAAAGAAAAAGAGCCGTTATATCGACTCTTTTTCTTATTCAATGTATAGAAAATTCGTATTAAGCTTTGGAAGATTTTTCTTGTTTTTTAATTTTTATGGTAAGTTCTTCTTTTTTCTCATCTAAATCCATAAAAATACTATCCCCTTCGTTTAAATTAGAATTAACAATCTCTTCTGCAAGGACATCTTCGATATACTTTTGAATAGCTCTTTTTAATGGTCTAGCTCCATATTGTTTATCAAAACCTTTATTAGCAATATAGTCTTTTGCTTTTTCAGACAAGTTTAAGTCATAACCTATTTTCTTAATGCGATCAAATAGCTTATCTAACTCTATATCTATAATTTTATGTATGTCTTCACGCTCAAGGCTATTAAAAACAATTACATCATCTATTCTATTTAAAAATTCAGGTGCAAAAGCTTTCTTTAAAGCATTTTCGATAACGCTTTTTTGGTGACTGTCTGCTTGTGCTTTTTTAGAAGCTGTACCAAAACCAACACCTTGACCAAAGTCTTTAAGTTGCCTAGCTCCTATATTAGAAGTCATTATAATAATAGAATTTCTAAAATCAATTTTTCTCCCTAAACTATCGGTAAGAAAGCCATCATCTAATACCTGTAAAAGCATATTAAAGACATCTGGGTGGGCTTTTTCTACTTCGTCTAATAGAATAACAGAATAGGGTTTTCTTCTCACCTTTTCGGTTAATTGCCCTCCTTCTTCATATCCTACATATCCTGGAGGGGCTCCTACCAGTCTAGAAATGGCAAATTTCTCCATATATTCACTCATATCTATTCTAATGAGTGCATCTTCAGAATCAAATAATTCTTTAGCGAGTATTTTTGCCAATTGAGTTTTACCAACACCTGTTTGCCCTAGAAAGATAAATGAACCAATAGGTTTATTAGGGTCTTTAAGTCCTGCTCTGTTTCTTTGAATTGCTTTTGCTACTTTAACTACAGCCTCATCTTGACCTATTACAAAACCTTTAATGAGTTCAGGTAATTCAGCAAGTTTATTGCTTTCAGTTTGTGCAATTCTATTAACTGGTATTCCGCTCATCATAGAAACAACATCAGCAACATTGTCTTCAGAAACGGTTTCTCTATTTAGTTTACTTTCTTCTTCCCAAGTCTCTTGAGCTATAGCTAAGTCTTTTTCTATCCGCTTTTCGTCGTCACGTAGTTTAGCAGCTTCTTCGTACTTCTGTTTTTTTACAACACTGTTTTTAAGTTCACGAACTTCATCAAGCTGTTTTTCTAATTCTAAAATTTGCTTAGGAACATCCATATTAACAATATGAACTCGCGAACCCGCTTCATCAAGTGCATCTATAGCCTTGTCTGGTAAAAAACGGTCGGTCATGTAACGATTAGTTAAGGTAACACAAGCCTTAATAGCATCGTCTGTATAATTTACATTATGATGATCTTCGTATTTGCCCTTAATATTCATTAAGATTTCTACAGTTTCCTCAACAGTTGTTGGTTCTACCATTACTTTTTGAAAACGGCGTTCTAAGGCCCCATCTTTCTCTATATATTGTCTGTACTCGTCTAAAGTGGTAGCGCCAACACATTGTATTTCGCCTCTTGCTAATGCAGGCTTAAACATATTAGAAGCATCTAAACTTCCTGTAGCTCCACCAGCTCCAACTATTGTATGTATTTCATCAATAAACAGAATAATATCGTCATTCTTTTCAAGCTCATTCATAACAGCTTTCATACGCTCTTCAAACTGACCTCTATACTTTGTTCCAGCAACTAAAGAAGCTAAATCTAAAGTAACGACACGTTTACCGTAAAGGATTCTTGATACTTTTTTATTAATAATGCGTAAGGCTAAGCCTTCTGCTATGGCGCTTTTACCAACACCTGGTTCACCAATTAATAAAGGGTTATTCTTTTTTCTACGACTTAAAATTTGTGAAACGCGTTCTATCTCTTTCTCTCTACCAACAACAGGGTCTAGCTTATTGTCTTCTGCAAGTTTTGTTAGGTCTCTACCAAAATTATCTAAAACAGGTGTTTTAGATTTTTTTGTTGTTTTTTGAGAATTAGAAGTTCCAAATGTATTTTCTTTAGTATCATCGTTTTCTTCTGTATCACCAGGAAAAGATTCTGCTCTAGTTACATCTAGATAATCATCATCACTAGTAATCATAGATTTAAACTGCTCTTTTACATTGTCATAATCGACCTTTAGTTTATGGAGCAATTTAGTAGTTGGGTCATTTTCATTACGTAATATGCACAATAAAAGGTGTGCAGTATTTATAGACGAACTTTGAAAAAGCTTAGCTTCTAAAAAAGTTGTTTTTAAGGCGCGTTCTGCTTGCCTTGTTAAATGCAGGTTTTTCTTGTCTTTTTGAACACTTGTAGTATTAGGGTTTGCAGGGCTAAGAATTTCTACTTTTCTTCTTAGGTGATCTAAATCAACATCTAAAGCGTCTAAAATATTTATTGCTTTTCCATTTCCATCACGCAGTAATCCTAACATTAAATGCTCGGTGCCAATAAAGTCATGACCAAGTCTAAGTGCTTCCTCTTTACTAAAAGCAATTACATCCTTAACCCTTGGTGAAAAATTATCATCCATAAATTTCCGTATTCAATAACTAAAATTAATAAAACTAAGTTAACAATGATCAAATACTGTACCCATATTCGTTAAAGAAGGCTTAAATCACGAAAAAAAGGGCTTTTTTTTAATTTTTTAACACTTACAAGAGATTTAAAAGTACAAATTTTTACTGTTGATAATTTTTTTAATAAATTAATTTTTAATCGTTTTGACGCCTGTGTTTTTGTGTATATTGTTTTGATAATTTAATTATAAAAAGCAATCCGATTTTAATATGGCTGAAGGAAAAATATTGTTAACTATCAACATAGAAGATGAAATGA
>CAZLUS010000127.1:0-6820 GCA_964562775.1 uncultured Flavobacteriaceae bacterium
TTATTTAATATTTAAAGTAAAAGGCATTCTTGCCTGAATTCCTTTTTGCTCAGAGAGTTGCTTAAATTCTTTTAAAATTTGAAAAGCTTCGTCTCCTAATTCTTCTTTTATAAATGCTTCTCCAACTTTAGCTTTTACCCCTCCAAAGTCTTCCATTAAACGCTCAAAATCAGATTTGTATTTTGGATACTGGCGAATACCATAGGTTTCTAAATCTACCATTTTAGCTGCGGCTTCAATAGCATTATCTAAATTACCTATTTCATCAACCAAGCCTAATTCTAAGGCATCTACCCCACTCCAAACACGACCTTGTGCAATTTCATCTACTTGTTCGGTAGTCATACCTCTCCCGTCTGCCACACGCTTTAAAAAAGTTTCATAAGTATGTTCTATCCCTTCTTTTATTTGCGCTCTAAAAGTATCCGTCATAGGTTCAAACAAAGAGTAGTCTACAGAGTTCTTATTAGTGCCTACTTGTTCTGCGTTAATACCAATATCTGCAGCTAATTCATTAATGTTTGGCACGGTGCCGAATACTCCTATAGAACCTGTTATTGTAGTTGGTTCTGCAAAAATCTTATCTGCCCCAGCAGCAATATAATAGCCTCCAGAGGCCGCTACATTACCAAAAGAAACTACTACAGGTTTTATCTTTTTGGTTAGTTCTATTTCTCGCCAAATAATATCTGAAACCAAAGCACTACCCCCTGGTGAGTTTACACGCATTACTATCGCTTTTACATTTTCGTTGTCGCGTGCCTTTTTTAATGCTTTATTTAATACCCCTTGCCCTATAAAATCTTTGCCACCTTCACCATATAAAATTTCTCCTTGCGCATAGATTACAGCAATCTTATCTACTCCTTTTTTTAAGGTTTTCTTGGAAGCTACTTTTACATAATCTTCAAAATCAATATAGTTTAAGCTTTCATCTTCTTCTATACCTATACGTTCTCTTAGCATAGCTTCATATTCGTCTAAATAAAGTACTCCATCTAATAATCCAGATGCAACAGCATAATCAGGCGTTCTACCCCCTAAAGTGTCAGCAATTATATTTAAATCAGCAACAGCTATATTTCTTGAGGATGATATATCTGTTAACATACTGTTCCATAAAGAAGTTATTAATTCTTTTATTTGAGAACGGTTAGCATCACTCATACTATCAGAAAGATAGGGTTCTACAGCACTTTTGTATTTACCATGGCGAATTACTTCCATCTTAACACCCGTTTTTTCTTGCAATTCTTTATAGTATAACACTTCTGAAGACAATCCCTTAAAATCTATAACTCCTTGCGGGTTTATAAATAATTTATCGCCAGCACTAGCTAAATAATAATTCCTTTGCGTATAAAAATCTGCGTGGGAGAAAATAAACTTTCCTTCCGTTTTAAAATCATTTAAAGCATTTCTAATTTCTTGAGTTTGAGCCATGCCTGCTTGTAAGAAACTAGTTGTCATACTAATTCCTTTAATCTTATCATCATTTTTAGCTACTTGTATGGCATGCAAAATTTCATCTAATCCCTGACCTTCTTCAAACAATTCTGCAAATGGGTCATCAGCATTTTTTCCTTCATAGTCCTTAATTGGTATGTTTAAGCTTAGCTCTATAATTGAGTTTTCTTTTACTTTAACGCCTTCATCACCAGAGCCCACTAAAGCTGCAAAAACAATAAACATTACAAACAATACTCCAAAAGCAATTAAACAACCTAAAATAGCTGCTAGTAAATTTCTTAAAAACTTCATTTATTTATATTTTAATCTTTTACAAAGATAATCATTGCATATATGTCTGTTATTGCAAGTATTCGTTACATTTAATTTTTTATAGTACTTCAATTGTTTTGGTTATTTTTCCATTCTTAATATGAATACGTTACATCAGGCATATCTTTCTATTGGCAGTAATATGGGTCTCCGACAATTACAGCTGCAAAAGGCATTATTAGCTATAGCTAAAAACGACCTTATTCTAAAAACATCTGCTGTTTATGAAAATACAGCAATAGGTTTTGATGGCGACGATTTTTTAAATGCCTGTGTATTAATAGCAACTAAAAGCTCTGCACCAGAATTACTAGCTAAACTTCAAAAAATTGAGGCAGATTTAGGCAGAAAAAAGAAGAAAGGGGTAGCTTATGTTTCACGAAATATAGATATCGATATTCTTTATTTTAATAATGAAATTATAAACGGTGCAGGACTTACTATTCCGCACCCAAGAATGGCAGAACGTAATTTTGTTTTAAAGCCTCTGGCGGATATTGCTCCTCAATTTTATCATCCTGTATTACATAAAGACACTAGAAACCTATTGCAAGAATGTAAAGACAAAAGCAAGCTACACAAAACCGAGTTTAAGCTCTATAAAAACAGAGAAGATTTATTTTCTATAGTACAATTTTTAGCGATTGAGGGTAATATAGGAGCAGGAAAAAGTACCCTAGCTAAAAAAATAGCCGAAGATTTTAATGCAAAACTAGTCTTAGAACGTTTTGCCGACAATGCTTTTTTACCAAAATTTTATGAAGACCCAACAAGATATGCTTTCCCTTTAGAAATGTCTTTTTTGGCAGACCGTTTTCAACAATTTACAGATGACACATCGCAGTTTGACCTTTTTAAAAGGTTTATGGTTAGCGATTATGATATTTATAAATCGCTCATTTTTGCAAAAATCACCTTACAGAAAGAAGAGTTTGAACTCTACCGAAAGGTCTTTAATTTTATGCATAATGAAGTAAAAAAACCCGACATCTACGTTTATTTATACCAAAACAAAGAGCGTCTTTTGACTAATATTAAAAACCGCGGTCGTGATTATGAACAAAATATTAGTCCAACCTACTTAGAGAAGATTAATAGGGGGTACTTAGATTTTATTAAGAGCCATCCTAATCAAAATATCTTACTAATAAATCTAGAAGAACTTGATTTTATTAATAAATCTCAAGACTATGAAAACATTCTAGAGCAACTAGAAACTTATATTATAAAAACGCTATTTTAAGAAAATATTTAGATTTTATTTGGATAAACGAAATGGTTTTTATTTATTAGCACCCGCTAACGAGGTAACTAACTAACTCAACTATATGCAAGCCCCCGACTAACCGTTGGGGGTTTCTATTTTAATACACTTAGTTTAGACCATATATCCCAAACTACAACTCCAGCACTTACCGAGATATTTAAAGAATGTTTAGTGCCAAATTGAGGGATTTCTACAACATTATCACTGCTAGAGACCACCTCTTGAGACACGCCTTTTACTTCGTTACCAAATACTAAAGCATAAGTCTCATTGGCGGTAACTGTAAAATCGTTTAACATAGTTGCATTTTCTGCTTGTTCAACAGCTATAACTTTTACCCCCTCATTTTGTAGCTTTTTTACTAAAGCAAGTGTATTCTCACTATACTCCCAAGCAACACTCTCTGTAGCACCAAGTGCTGTTTTATGAATGTCTTTATGCGGTGGTTTGGCAGTAATACCACATAAATAGATTTTTTGTACCAAAAAAGCATCGGCTGTTCTAAAAACGGAGCCTATATTATTAAGGCTTCTAATATTATCTAAAATAATACGTACAGGAGCTTTTTTAGCACTCTTAAAACTATCAACATTTAAACGTTTTAATTCATCATTGGCGAGCTTACGCATAAATTTATCCACTTTTAGGCTTATGATATCAACAATGGTATAAGAAACCTAGCTTAGTTCTTATTTTCGATAAAATTAAACTTTTAGAATTGGCAAATTCAACAAAAACAAAAAAGATTACGCCTTTAATGAAGCAGTATAATGCAATCAAGACTAAACATCCTGATGCTTTATTACTATTTCGTGTAGGTGATTTTTATGAAACTTTTGGAGAAGATGCCATTAAAGCCGCTCAAATTTTAGGTATCGTTTTAACGCACCGTAATAACGGGGGTGATAAAACAGAGCTTGCTGGTTTTCCGCACCACTCTTTAAACACCTACCTCCCTAAATTAGTTAAAGCAGGGCAGCGTGTTGCTATTTGTGACCAATTAGAAGACCCAAAACAAACCAAAAGTATTGTTAAGCGAGGGGTTACAGAATTAGTAACACCTGGGGTAGCATTAAATGATGATATTTTAAATGCTAAAGCCAATAATTTTTTAGCTGCTGTTCATTTTGGAAGAGTCAAACTAGGCGTTTCTTTTTTAGATATTTCTACAGGAGAATTTTTAACTTCTGAAGGCAGTCCTGAACAAGTAGACAAACTACTACAGAATTTTAGTCCTAATGAGATTTTAGTTTCTAAAACACATAAAAAAGAATTTGTTGAATTTTTTGGTAGTCAGTTGCATTCTTTTTTTCTTGAAGATTGGATTTTTCAAGAAGATTATGCTAATGAGAGCCTTACCAATCACTTTAAAACAAATACATTACAAGGCTTTGGTGTTGACCATTTGCAACATGGTGTTATCGCTTCTGGTGCCATTTTACACTACCTACAAGAAACACAACATAAGCAGTTACAGCATATCAATACGCTAAAACGTATTGCAGAAGAAGAATATATATGGATGGACCGCTTTACCATTCGTAATCTTGAGCTATACCAATCTAGCAATCTTAATGCTGTTACGTTATTGCAAATTATTGACAAAACCATATCTCCAATGGGAGGGCGTTTGTTAAAAAGATGGTTGGCACTTCCGCTTAAAAATAAAGAAAAAATACAGCAAAGACATCAAGTAGTAGCTTACCTAAAAGAAGAAGAAACCCAATTGCAAAAAACACAGCACTGGATTAAGCAGATGGGAGATTTAGAGCGTCTAATTTCTAAAGTTGCTACGGGTAAAATTAATCCGCGAGAAGTAGTGCAATTGAAAAACTCTTTAGAAGCTGTTGTTCCTATAAAGCAAATTGCTAGTGATAGTAGCAATACTTCTTTAAAAGAGCTTGGTACTAAACTTAATGCTTGTAAAGATTTACGCAGCAAAATAAAAGAATTGCTCAATGAAGAAGCCCCTGTAAACATTGCTAAAGGAGGTGCTATTGCCGAAGGTTATTCTGAAGAATTAGATGAATTAAGAGGTTTAGCATTTTCTGGAAAAGATTATTTAAATAAAATGTTGGAGCGTGAAACTAAGAGTACTGGTATTAGCTCTCTAAAAATAGCTTCAAACAATGTTTTTGGGTATTATATTGAAGTACGAAATACGCATAAAGATAAAGTACCTGAAACTTGGATTCGTAAACAAACCTTAGTTAATGCAGAGCGTTATATTACTGAAGAACTAAAAGAATACGAAGCAAAAATTCTAGGTGCAGAAGAACGCATAGCTGTTTTAGAACAGCAATTGTTTGAACAGTTATTGGTTTGGATGCAAGAGCATATTACGCAAGTACAGCAAAATGCACAATTAATTGCTCAGTTAGATTGTCTTTGTGGTTTTGCACAACTTGCAAAAGAAAATAACTACGTTTTACCAGAAATTAATGATGGTACAGATTTAGAAATAAAAGAAGGGCGTCACCCCGTTATAGAAAAGCAACTTCCATTAGGGGAAAGTTATATTGCAAATGATGTTTCCCTTAATAGAGAAACACAACAGCTTATTATGATTACTGGTCCAAATATGAGTGGTAAATCTGCTATTTTAAGAAAGACTGCTTTAATAGTACTTCTTGCTCAAATGGGGAGTTTTGTACCTGCTAAAGCTGCAAAAATTGGTCTCGTTGATAAAATATTTACTCGGGTAGGTGCTAGTGACAATATTTCTATGGGAGAATCTACTTTTATGGTAGAAATGAATGAAACGGCTTCTATATTAAACAATTTATCAGAACGAAGTTTAGTATTACTAGATGAGATTGGTAGGGGCACAAGCACCTATGACGGTATTTCTATTGCTTGGGCAATTTCTGAATACCTTCATGAGCACCCTTCTAGAGCAAAAACTTTATTTGCTACGCATTATCATGAGCTTAATGAAATGACAAATACCTTTAAACGTATTAAAAACTACAACGTATCTATTAAAGAATTAAAAGATAATGTATTGTTTTTAAGAAAGCTTGTTGCTGGGGGTAGTAAAGGTAGCTTTGGTATACATGTAGCAAAAATGGCTGGAATGCCGCAGCAGGTAATATTAAAAGCGAACAAAATGCTTAAGAAGCTCGAAAAAGAAAGTGCTAGTGAGGACTTGACTGCCAATTTAGGCACCGCCAAAAATGAGCAAGTATCACCAGAGGAGCAAGAAATGCAATTGAGCTTTTTTAATTTAGATGACCCTTTATTAGAGGAGATAAAAGAAGAAATACTGCATCTAGATATTGATACCTTAACCCCTGTTGAGGCGCTAATGAAACTCAATGAAATTAAACGCTTGCTCAGTAAAAAGAAAAAGGCAACTTCTTAAGTAAGCTTGTTTAGAAAACAATCCTTTTTTAGCCCATAATTCTATTGCAAATAGGCTAGCAACACAGACTATAAAAGGGGGCGTTTAGAAATTTTAAAAAAAACTTAAGAAGCTAAATGTTTTCGTTTAAAAATTCTTTTAGATTTAAAGAATTGTATTAAATTTGCATCCGCACTTACAAAAGTGTACGTTCCTTAAAATGCGAAAATAGCTCAGCTGGTAGAGCATCACCTTGCCAAGGTGGAGGTCGCGGGTTCAAATCCCGTTTTTCGCTCAAAAGAACGCTGCTTGTCAGCGTTTTTTTTATGCTGATGCCAATATCAGTCCATGCCATAGGCAGACAAGGATGCTCGAGTGGTGGAATTGGTAGACACGTTGGACTTAAAATCCAATGGACATTAGTCCGT
>CAZLUS010000128.1:0-6788 GCA_964562775.1 uncultured Flavobacteriaceae bacterium
TAAAAAAAAATGTAGGTGCCAAAAAAATTAAAAATTATCGATTTTTAAACAATAGGAGTGCCATTAGGTTTCAGTTGGATAATAGGCGTATTTTATTAACCAATAAAGAACTAGAAACACTTAAAGAATTAGATGTAAACAATAAGAGAATAAATTACAACCTAGTTGTGGTAAAGTTTAAAATGTGGCGTTTTAAATTGGTTGAGATTGACCAAGAAGATTTTTTAAATGAAATTATAAACCTTAAAACTTTAGGGGTGGAACAGAATTTAATTGATCGAATGCTTATAAATTTTCATATTTTAAAAAGTGAACGCGATATGCAGCGTAAAGAATATGATAGTAAAGATGAATCTGTTGAATATATTTATGATAGCTACAATTCAATTTTACTTTCGGATATTGATTATTTTAATCTAGCTCAATACTTTGCATATTATGCAAATATTGAATGGGCAGCTCAACTTTTAACAGATAAAGTGAGGAGTATTAATGTGGACGAAGATTTGCTTTTTTACTATTTAAATTTAACATTAATAAACTCATCACTAACAAAAACGGATGCATACCGGACTACAATGTTAAATGCAAGTACGCTAAATAAAAAGCGGTATTGCAAACTGTTTAATTCTATCGAAAAAGATGGAGTCACTTTTCAGTTGCTTGAAGATGTGTATTTAAGAAAAGGCTATTGTGAAATTTGCAATTAATACGATTAAAAAAACCCTCAACTAGTAAATAGTTGAGGGTTTCTATATAATAGCAAGAAGGGTTAGTCTCTCCTTGGTTTTCTATCACGATTGTCTCTTCCGCCACGACGGTCGTCTCTACCACGGTCATTACTACGTGGTGGTCTTTCAACATAGCCTTCAGGTTTTTCTAAAAGTGCTTTACGCGAAACCTTTTCTTTACGAGTACGTTTATCTAAACCAAAATACTTTACATCAAAAACATCGCCCATGTTTACAACATCAGAAACATTTTCGGTACGTTCCCAAGCCAATTCAGATACGTGAAGTAATACTTCATTACCAGGCGCTTCCATATATTCTACAACGGCACCAAAGTCTAACATCTTAATTACTTTTACTTCGTAAACGCTACCAACTTCAGGCTTAAATAAAATAGAATCTATTTTTGCCATTACCGCATCAATACCTTTACTGCCTACACCTAAGATTTCTACAATACCTTCTTCTGTAACAGGATCTTCGTTTATAACAATCGTAGTCTCCGTTTCTTTTTGCATTTCTTGAATCACTTTTCCTCCAGGGCCTATTAGTGCTCCAATAAATTCGTTTGGAATACGTCTAGATACCATTGTAGGTGCGTGATCTTTAACATCTGCATTAGGAGTTGCTATGGTATCTGTTAATTTTCCTAAAATATGTAAACGACCATCTCGTGCTTGTTTTAGTGCATTTACTAAAATCTCATAAGACAATCCTTTTACTTTAATATCCATTTGGCAAGCAGTAATACCATCTGATGTACCAGTTACTTTAAAATCCATATCACCTAAGTGATCTTCATCTCCTAAAATATCAGATAAAACAGCATATTTTCCAGAATCTGCATCAGAAATTAAACCCATTGCAATACCAGAAACAGGCTTTGTTAATTTTACACCAGCGTCCATTAATGCCATTGTTCCTGAACAAACCGTTGCCATAGAAGAAGAACCATTAGATTCTAAAATCTCAGAAACTACACGAACTGTGTATGGGCAATCTTCTGGCACCATTCCTTTTAAAGCGCGTTGCGCCAAGTTACCATGACCAACCTCTCTACGAGATGTACCACGAATAGGTCTTGCCTCACCTGTTGAAAAAGGAGGGAAATTATAATGTAAATAGAAACGCTCTTCACCTTCATAAGATGGCATATCTATTTGGTTAGCTTCTCTAGAAGTACCTAAAGTTACTGTTGCTAAGGCTTGAGTCTCTCCACGAGTAAAAATTGCCGAACCGTGTGTAGAAGGTAAATAATCAACTTCACACCAAATAGGACGAATTTCATCAGTTTTACGACCATCTAAACGTAAACCTTCGTTTAAGGTAAGGTCACGAACAGCAGCTTTTTCTGCTTTATAGAAATATTTAGAAATTAATCCATCATATTCTTCTTGCTCCTCTTCTGAGAAAGAAGCTATAACTTCATCTTTTATTTCGCCAAAAGCTGCACTTCTTTCGTGTTTTGCAGAACCTGCTTTAGCTACTGCATAAACTTTATCATAAGTAAGGTCGTGTACTTTTTTAGCTAAATCTTCATCTTCTCTTTCTGGCTCATACTCACGTACTTCTTTTTTACCAAAAGCTTCAGCAAGTTTAATTTGAGCAGCACACTGTACTTTAATAGCTTCATGTGCAAATTTGATAGCCTCGGTCATTTCTTCTTCAGAAATTTCATCCATCTCACCTTCTACCATCATTACAGAATCGGCAGAAGCACCAATCATCATATCAATATCAGATTCTTCTAATTGTGCTCTTGTTGGGTTGATTACAAATTCACCATTTACACGGCCTACTCTAGCTTCAGAGATTGCACATTCAAATGGAAAATCTGATAGTTGAATTGCTGCTGATGCTGCTAAACCAGCCATTGCATCTGGCATTACATCATCATCATGAGACATTAACTGTATCATCACCTGAGTTTCAGAATGATAATCTTTTGGGAATAATGGACGTAAAACTCTGTCTACTAAACGCATGGTTAATACTTCACCATCACTTGGTCTTGCTTCTCTTTTGAAAAAACCACCCGGATAGCGTCCAGCAGCGGCAAATTTTTCACGATAATCTACCGTAAGAGGTAGAAAATCTACATCGGCTTGTTTGTAGTTAGAGACAACTGTACATAGTAACATACATTTGCCAGATTGTACAACAACAGAACCATGTGCCTGTTTTGCCAATTTTCCAGTTTCAATAGAAATTTCTCTACCGTCACCAAGGTCAATGACCTCTTTAAAAGTCTTTGGAATCATAAATTTTTGTGTTGTCCGCCTACAGCGGAACAATTAAACATTGGGTCTACCGTCGTCCGGACGGTCGGGTTGTGTTGTTGTGCGACCAATGAAAAACTAAATGTAGCTTTTTGTGTTGCCTCTATTAAAGGCTTTTAAAAAATATGGGGAAGCAAAAGCTTCCCCATAAATTATTATTTTCTAATATTCAATTCTTTAATTAACTCACGATATTTTACAATATCTTTCTTTTTAAAATAATCTAAAAGACTACGTCTTTTACCTACCAGTTTTACTAAAGAACGCTCTGTGTTATAATCTTTGTGATTTTTTTTTAAGTGCGTCGTTAGATGATTAATACGATGCGTAAATAATGCAATTTGCCCTTCTGTAGAACCAGTGTTTCCCTCTGAACCACCGTGTTTCTTAAAGATTTTGGCTTTTACTTCTTTTGTTAAATACATTCCAATATTATTTTAAATGATTTTTATGTATATGATTGTCTATCAATCAGGGCGCAAAGATACTCCCTTTTTTATAATCAAAAAAACAGTACTAGTTTTTTTGTTTCTAATTAAAAAGCGCAACCATTTGGTAATGGAGCTTCATTTTCAAGTTCTTTGGCAAAATCTGCAGCCAAATCAGCAGTACTAAAACCATTTGCAACACTGCCTTTTAATACCCTAGATCCGTATGAACTGTTGTTCATATGCACTCTTATATAAACTTCAGTATCACTTGAAATTGCTATACCACTACCTGATCGTGCAAATGGTTGTTCATCTACATGGCTATGGGCAAGAATCCTACGATAGATTAGATTGCCGTCTAAGTCTATAACTTCCCACCAATTAGCATATTGATTACAACCTTTATCGGGACTTGATACTGTAACATTAAAGGTGTAATTGTTTTCCTCTCCACTTATAGCTACATCTATTACTTGAGCTTTCGCAAATGACCCTATGGTTATGCTATTATCTTCTTGAATTATTTGATTAGAAGTTGTCTCCGTTTTAGAGCTGCAACAAAGTATTGCGAATAGTGTAAAAATGAATGCTATTAAGTTGAATTTAATTACCATAATAGAATTTTTTAAGCCCTAATAGGTTGGTTTTGTATTAAATCTATATACAGATTCACTTTCTTTTTTAAATCACTACGATGCGATATAAAATCTAAAAAACCATTTTCTAAAAGGAATTCTGAAGTTTGAAAGCCATCAGGTAAATCTTTACCTGTAGTATCTTTTACAATTCTTGGCCCCGCAAAGCCAATTAATGCCCCAGGCTCAGAAATATTAATATCTCCAAGCATTGCATAAGAAGCTGTTGTGCCACCTGTTGTTGGATCTGTACATAAAGAGATATAAGGAATTTTAGCTTCTGCTAACTGTGCTAGTTTGGCAGAGGTTTTTGCTAATTGCATTAGTGAAAGAGCAGCTTCCATCATACGAGCACCACCTGATTTAGAAATCATTAAAAATGGCACTTTTTTCTTTTTAGAAACATCAATTGCACGGGCAATTTTTTCTCCTACCACACTCCCCATAGAACCACCAATAAAAGTAAAGTCCATACATGAAATAACAATCTCTTTGCCCATAGATTTGCCTATAGCAGAACGTACGGCATCGTTAAGACCTGTTTTTGCTTTTGCAGCTTTTAGGCGATCAGAATATTTCTTAGTATCCTCAAATTTTAAAGGGTCTTTGGAGCTTATTTTTTCATCTAATTCTTTAAACTTATTATCGTCAAAAAGAATTTCAAAATATTCTTTACTTCCAATCCGAACATGGTAATCATCCTCTGGGCTAACATAAAAGTTTTTAGCTAAATCTTCAGACTCAACTATTTTACCTGTAGGACTCTTGTACCAAAGTCCTTTTGGTGTGTCTTTTTTTTCTTCTGTTGCAGTTTGTATTCCCTTTTCTTTTCTTTTAAACCAAGCTGTCATTAAAGTATATTTTAATTAAAGGGTGTTTACATTGTTTAAATCCTCAAACGCTTTTTTAAGTCGCGTTACAAATGTTTTTTCACCTTCGCGTAACCAAACTCTAGGGTCATAATGTTTTTTGTTGGGAACATCAGTTCCTTCTGGGTTTCCAATTTGCGATTTTAGATAGTCTGCTTTAGAACCCATATAGTCTCTAATACCAGTCATAAATGCATATTGTAAATCGGTATCAATATTCATTTTAATAACACCATAACTAATACCTTCTCTAATTTCTTCAACGGTTGAACCCGATCCGCCATGAAATACAAAATCGATATGGTTGTGTTCTACACCATATTTCTTAGAAATATACTCTTGAGAATTTTTTAGAATTTTAGGAGTTAGTTTTACATTACCTGGTTTGTATACCCCGTGTACATTACCAAATGCTGCGGCAATAGTAAATTGCGAGCTTACTTTGCTTAGTTCTTCATATGCGTATGCTACTTCTTCTGGTTGGGTGTATAGTTTAGAATCATCAACATCAGTATTATCAACACCGTCTTCTTCGCCACCAGTTATTCCTAATTCAATTTCTAGAGTCATCCCCATTTTGGACATACGTTTTAAATATTGTTTACATATTTCAATATTTTCTTCGATGGGCTCTTCAGATAGGTCTATCATATGTGAACTATATAGTGATTTACCAGTTTCGGCAAAATGCTTTTCACTTGCATCTAGTAAACCATCAATCCAGGGTAGTAGTTTTTTTGCACAATGATCCGTATGTAAAATAACAGGAACACCATAAGCTTCAGATAACGTATGTACATGCTTGGCACCAGCTACAGCACCTGCAATAGCAGCCTTTTGACCGTCATTACTTAGTCCTTTGCCAGCATTAAATTGTGCTCCTCCATTGGAGAATTGAATGATTACTGGGGCATTTAAATCTCTAGCTGTTTCTAAAACACCATTAATAGTATCTGATCCTATTACATTAACTGCTGGTAAAGCATAATTGTTGGCTTTGGCATGATTGAAAATGGCTTGAACTTCTTTTCCTGTGGCAACACCAGGTTTTATATTATGTGGCATACTTATTTTATAAGTTTAAATAAGAAACAAAAGTAATAAAATATTTAGGCTTAAAAAGGATAATTAATACCTATGTTAAAGACAGACTCACTAAAGTAATCTGTAAACCATCTTTCAGAACCTATAAGAGCCGGGTTGTAGGTTTTAAAGCCTAAATCGAATCTAAAAATAAAATAACTAAGGTCGTATCGTAATCCAACACCTGTTCCTATAGCGATATCTCCTAGCGATTCAATACCATTAAAGGTAGCTCCCTCGTCATCTACATTATCAAAAACATTCCAAATATTACCTACATCTGTAAATAAAGCCCCTTTTATTGCTCCTACTATAGGGAAACGGTATTCTAAATTAAAACCTAGCTTAAAATTAGCTTCATTAAACTCGTTTGTATTTTCGGTTGTTCCCGGGCCTAAAGAGTATACTTGCCAGGCTCGGTTATCATTTGCTCCACCAGCAAAATAAGAACGTACAAATGGTATACTGCTAGAGTTGCCATAGGGAACAGCTAAGCCAAGAACACCTCTTAATGCCAATACATTTTCATTATTTAAATCCCAGTGTTTTATGTATTCAACATCTGTTTTTACATATTGCGAATAAGGGATGCCAAAAATAGTTTTTTGACCTAAGTCATCCGTACTAAAAGAAACCAAATTAGAAAAAGCAGATAAGAGGTTGCCAGTACTTTCTAAGTTTAATCTGTATTGGTAAAAACTATTATCATTAGTATCTGCTCTATTGTCTTTTTGAAAAGAAAAATTTGAAGAAAAAATAA
>CAZLUS010000129.1:0-2902 GCA_964562775.1 uncultured Flavobacteriaceae bacterium
TAAATAAAAGCGAAAGTTTTTTCATCTGTTTTTGTCTCTTTCAAATACTATGGTTATAGAATGTTCTGCAATATGTTTTACTTGCCATCCTTGTTTTGCATATTCATTGAGCCTATCTTCTAACCGCTTAGTGTTTTTTGTTAAACCCATTTTCTAAGTTACTATTTTATATATGATATAAAAATGATATCTTAAATATATCAAATTAATTTTTATTTTACAAATTCGTTTAATTTTTGGTGGTCAAAAAATAATTTACAATTAATCTTGGCGGTTGTAATATGTATTATTTTTAATAGTACATTTATTTTATGCGAAATCTTGTTATCCTATTATTTTTAGCTCCAACACTTTCATTTGCAACCATTTGGGGTAAAAATGGGCATAGGGTTACTGGTCATATTGCAGAGAAACATCTTTCAAGAAAAGCAAAAAAGGCAATTAATGAATTGTTAGAAGGTAATAGTTTGGCTTTTGTTTCTACTTATGCGGACGAAATTAAATCTCAAGCTTCCTATGCTAAATATTATCCTTGGCATTATATTAATTATCCTTTAAATAAAAGCTACGATAAAACCCTTAAAAGTGAAGAAGGAGATATTATAATGGCAATTGATACTTGTATAAAAGTTTTAAAGAACGTTAATAGTAGTAAAGAAGATAAAGTATTTTATTTAAAATTACTTGTACATTTTATTGGTGATTTACACCAACCTTTGCATGCTGGCAGAGCAGTGGATAGAGGAGGTAATGATATTCAAGTACAATGGTTTGGAGAAGGTTCTAATTTGCACACAGTGTGGGATACTAAATTAATTGAATCGTACAAAATGAGTTTTTCCGAATTGGGTGACGAATTAGATAGGAGTACTACTAAAAAAGAAATAAAAAAAATACAAGAAGGGAATATAATAGATTGGTTAGGAGAGTCTCATAATTATGCAAAAAAAATATACGATTCGGTAAGTGCTGGAGACAAATTAGAGTATTCTTATACCTACACGTATAACCCTATTTTATTTGAGCAACTAAAAAAAGGTGGTTTTCGTTTGGCAAAAATATTAAACGAAGTTTTTAGTTAAATTTAATACTACTTTAATGAGCTTGCCAATATTTGAGCAAATACTTTCATTATACTAAAATTGAAGATACCAATAGGCCCAATACATTAATCCAAATTGTAACGGAATTCTAAGTAGTAATGCCCATTTTGGAAAACCAGCAGATGCTTTTTTACCAGATAACATATATAAATGAACTAATAAGAATACGATTAGCATAGCTATGATTGCCCATATGGCTAGATTTTTTGTAGCAGAAAAGCAAAGTGCTATTCCCAATAGTATTTCTGCAAACCCACTTAAATACACTAAAGTTTTATGATTGGGTAAATATCTAGGCATAATACGCATAAAAGCCTTTGGTTTAGCAAAATGCATAACCCCAATAAAAATGTACATCAACGCCATACTATAAAGATGCCAAGGGTAGTTCATAGCTTTATTCTTTAAAGTACCAGAAGGGGATGGTAACGAGGGTGTCCATTTTAATTTTTTCTTCAAATAGCTGATTATCTGATCTTGGTCCAATAATACATAGCAAATGTTTTCCTTTCTTAAAAGTAGAAATATCTATAAATGTTTCAAATTGAAAACGCTTATCAGGATTAGTTGTATAAACGAATTCTTTTTCCATCATTAAAGAATCAATATAGATTTTATACATCTGGTTAAATACCCTTAAATATTTTTTTTGCTCTACTAAATTGGCATCATCACTAAAGGAAAAACTCATGCCAGGAATACCCACTTTTTTTGCATGAAAACCATAGCCTCTTTTGTCTTTTTTTGGAGTTAGAGAACTATCACTATTAAAAATAGCATTTTCTTTAAATTCTGTATAAGGTATTCTTATTGGTAAATAAGAAGTTGTTATTACTTTAGATGGGATAGTGGCAAAATCTGCAAACTCTTCACTCTTGTCTATAACATCTTCATAATTATTAGTATTAGCATAAATAGCACTTGAATCTGAGTTTATACTAAGGTAATTCGAATGTTGTTTTGTAAATGAACTTACTAATAAGCTTCCTAATAAATAGGTTGGTAGAATAAAGGTAGCTAACCATTTTGTTCTTTTTTGGTCTAAAAAGTTATAAACTAAAGGGCGGTATAAAAAAGATAAAGTTATGATACTAAAGAAACGGTAAATAGGATAATAAATCTTAGGTCTAAGCCCTCCTTTTTTTAACACACCCATTCCTATAAAATCTATAAAAATAAGTAGTGCAAAAGAAAAATAGATTAGCACCCAAACTACTTCAAATTGAAATTGCTGATCTTTATTTAATAGACCAGTTAATTCTATTAGATTTACTACTATAATAGAAAACCCTAGAACTAACATATAGGCCATAAAATAGAAAATCATTAAAAACGCAATGGCAAAAAGTGTACTGCAAATATTTTCTAATCTGGAAATGTACCTGTCAAATGAACCTACTTTTTTAATAAGATGATCTGTAAATTTTTTAGAATACTTTAGATGGTCATAATCAATATCACCAGAAACATATCGTAATCCAAGAGCTCCAATCCAAACTCCTCGTAAAATAACATGAACTAAAAGTACTATAAGTAAAATGGTAAGTGCAGGGTAAATGGTTCTTATAAAAAAGCTATATACTCCTTCATTATTACTTATGGCCTTAATAAGTTCTTCTTGCAGTGGATCCATAGTCTGGAATAGTCCAAAAATTGCAAACCCGGAAATAAGTAATTCTAATTGCCAACTTTCAGTCTGTAGCTTATCTAGTAATTTTTTAAAGTGCTCACTATTGTGGTCGTTATTCATTCTTGATTGTTTTATGCATCAAGATAAAACTTTTGCATAAAAAAACCGC
>CAZLUS010000129.1:3002-6677 GCA_964562775.1 uncultured Flavobacteriaceae bacterium
CCGTTTTGGTATTTAAAATTTCGTTCACCAAATCATTGTTGGTATTAACAATTAAATTGTACATATCTGGCATATTACCCATGCCAAACATACCACCACCGCCAGTTTGTTGCATATCTTTCATACGGCGCATGAATTCTGGCTCGGTAATAATAAAAGGCTGAGAACTACTGTCCATAGCTTCTAATTGTACCGTAAAACTACTTTTTTCACCAATGGTTTCTTCTATTTGTCCTTTTAGAGTCTCTTTTTCTTCATCAGACAATTTAGAAATTGTAGTATCTTCTTTTTTAATTAAGTTATCGATATGGTCAGCATCTACTCTTGCAAAAGCTATTTTTTCTTTTGATGTTTCTAATTTTTGCAATAAATGCGGAACAATAGGCGAGTCTAATAATAAAACTTCATAGCCTTTTGCTTTAGCGGCGTTAATATAACTGTGTTGGGTTTCTTTATCAGATGCGTATAAAATAACAGTCTTGTCGTCTTTATCTGTTTGAGTGTCTTTAATTTTGGCTATTAACTCTTCATAAGTGTAATACGTACTACCATCTACAGAAGGGTAGAGTGCAAATTTTTCTGCTTTTTCAAAGAATTTATCTTCAGAAAGCATACCGTATTCAATAACTACTTTTATGTCGTTCCACTTATTTTCAAAATCTTCTCGATTGCTTTTAAAGATAGAACTCATTTTGTCTGCCACCTTTTTAGTGATGTAAGATGATATCTTTTTAACAGCACCATCTGCTTGCAGATAGGAACGAGAAACATTTAAAGGAATATCTGGAGAATCAATAACACCTCGTAGCATAGTTAAAAACTCTGGTACAATACCTTCTACATTATCAGTTACAAAAACTTGATTTTGATATAACTGTATTTTATCTTTCTGAATATTGAGGTCATTGGTCAGTTTAGGGAAATACAGAATACCTGTAAGATTAAAAGGATAATCTACGTTTAAGTGAATATTAAACAAAGGCTCCTCAAACTGCATAGGGTATAATTCTCTGTAAAAACCTTTATAATCTTCATCTTTTAAATCTGCGGGTTTTTTTGTCCACGCTGGATTAGGATTATTGATAATATCATCTACCTCTTGTTTTGGAGCAGGGTCGTCTTCTTTAGCACCTTCTGGTTTTGGTAATGTTTCTGTTTTCATGCCAAATTTTATCGGTATTGGCATGAATTTGTTATACTTAGTTAAAAGCTCACGAATTTTAGCATCTTCTAAAAATTCAACAGAATCTTCGGCAATATGTAATATGATTTCTGTGCCTCTATCTTCTTTTTTAGCTTTTTTAAGTGTAAACTCAGGTGAACCATCACAGGACCAATGCACGGCAGGCTCCTCTTTAAAACTTTTAGTAATAATTTCTACTTTATCTGCTACTAAAAAGGCAGAATAGAAACCTAAACCAAAATGACCAATTATTCCTGCATCTTTGCCGGCATCTTTATATTTATCTAAAAACTCTTCTGCACCAGAGAAGGCTATTTCGTTTATATATTTTTTAACCTCATCTTCTGTCATTCCAAGACCTTGGTCAATAATATGTATCTTTTTATGGTCTTTATCTACTTTAATTTCAATCTGTGGATTTCCATATTCCACTTTCGCTTCACCAATTGCAGTTAAGTGTTTTAATTTTAATGTAGCATCTGTAGCATTAGATATTAACTCACGTAAAAATATTTCGTGATCACTATACAGAAATTTTTTAATTAATGGGAAAATGTTTTCTACAGAAACATTGATTTTACCTTTAGCCATAATCAACTATCTATTAATTTGTTTTTTATTCTGCAAAAGCAGAGATTTCTTTTAATTGTTTATTGTTTTTCAAAAAAAGTACCAAAGCGTTAAAAGTGACAAACTGACATCATATTAAATTGGTTACTATGAGGTGTAAATACTTTTACAATATTCCAGAATAGGTATTTTAATAAACCTTAAGACGATTTATTTTTTTAAGCTATAATATATTTTATACTTTACATTTAAATTAAGACCTTTTGCGTCTATAAAACTGAACCCCTATGTACAATTCTAAAATTATAGGATTAGGTTACTATGTGCCAGAGAATGTAGTTACCAATGATGATTTGTCTAAATTAATGGACACTAATGATGAATGGATTATTGAAAGAACAGGCATTAAAGAAAGACGCCATGTGAATTCGCTTGAAGAGACTACAACTTCTATGGGTGTTAATGCTGCTAAAATAGCTATAGAACGTGCTGGAATAGCTAAAGATGATATCGACTTTATTGTATTTGCGACCTTAAGTCCAGATTATTATTTTCCTGGCCCAGGTGTATTAGTACAACGCGATCTTGGTATTAAAACAGTTGGAGCTTTAGATGTTAGAAACCAATGTTCTGGTTTTGTATATGGTATTTCTATAGCTGACCAGTATATAAAAAGTGGTATGTATAAGAATGTACTTGTAATTGGTTCTGAAGTACATTCTCGTGGTTTAGATATGACAACAAGAGGTAGAAACGTTTCTGTTATTTTTGGAGATGGTGCTGGTGCAGCCATATTGAGTAGAGAAGAAGATTCTACAAAAGGTATTTTGTCTACGCATTTACATTCTGAAGGGCAACACGCAGAAGAATTATCTTTAATTGCTCCTGGTATGGGTAAGCGATGGGTTACAGACATTATTGAAGAAAACGATCCTAATGACGAATCTTATTTTCCGTATATGAACGGGCAGTTTGTTTTTAAAAATGCTGTTGTTCGTTTTAGTGAAGTAATTGTAGAAGGTTTAATAAAGAATAAATTAAGCCCAGCAGACATAAATATGTTAATTCCTCATCAAGCTAATCTTAGAATCTCACAATTTGTTCAAAAGAAGTTTGGTTTATCTAATGATCAAGTATTTAATAATATTATGAACTACGGTAATACTACTGCAGCTTCAATACCAATTGCTTTAACAGAGGCATGGGAAAAAGGAAAAATTAATAGCGGAGACTTAATTGTACTAGCAGCTTTTGGTAGTGGCTTTACTTGGGGGAGCGCTATAATTAGATGGTAGCTTAATTATCTCTTTAGTTAAAAAACAAACCCTAATAACGAGCGTTATTAGGGTTTTTATTGATAAGCTATACTAAACACTAACCATTAACTATATAAATATAGGCTTACCAACATTACTTTTATACTACAAAAAGACGTTATTTTCTTTTAAACGTTACGACTTAGGTCTAAGTTTAACAGATAAATAACAAAAATGAAAAAGACCTTGGTCTTTGGGGCTTCTTTAAAACCACAAAGATATAGTAATATTGCTATTTATCGGTTACTAAAAAACAATATTGAAACTGTAGCTTTTGGCTTAAGAGAAGGTGATGTAGATTCTGTCAAAATTAAAACTAACTTATCAGAGTTTGAAGATATACATACTGTAACTTTATATTTAAATCCGACTAGGCAAAAAGAATATTACAATAAAATAGTAGCACTAAAGCCCAAACGTGTACTTTTTAATCCAGGCACAGAGAATCCAGAATTTTATAACATTTTAAAAGAAAATGGTATTGAAGTAGAAGTGGCTTGCACACTCGTACTTTTAAGTATAGGGCAATATTAGTTTGAGCGAGCTTATCTACTGGCTACAGTAACTGCTAATTTCTTATCCATATAATCCCAAGCATCATTAAAA
>CAZLUS010000130.1:0-6639 GCA_964562775.1 uncultured Flavobacteriaceae bacterium
CCATAAACTAAAAGCATTACAGCAGCAAGTCCTATTACAAAATAGAGCGTACTATTTTTACCTACATCAGCTTTTGGATTCTTTTTTAGTTCCATTTTTTAAAAATTTAGTGGTTGCTAATTTAAATATTAATTCGATATAATTACAATTAAAATGAGTCATTTTAACTTTCTAATGCGTGAAAGATACTTTTTGATGAGTAAACTGCCAAAAATTGCACCCAGTGTATTGGCTAAAACATCTAAAATTTCGGCAGCTCTATCAAAAGGCATTAGGTCTTGTAAAATTTCAATTGCTATACCATAAAGTATTGCAATACCCAACATTTTTAGAACTTCACGGTTTAATTGAAAGGATTCTTTCTTTTGTTCTTTTAAGTACAAACATCCTAAAACAGCAAAAACAGCATAAAAGATAAAATGGGTTATTTTATCAATATGCGGAATTTCAATCCCAGTATCATCTATATCCCTAAAAGAAAATAAGCTGAGTAGTGTTATAAATACTAGCCAGCTTATAAATAAAATTGTATACAAATGCTTCTTAAGCACCTATTATTTCTTTGTAGCCGGCATCACTTAAAAGCCCATCAATTTCAGAGCTGTCAGCAATTTTTATTTTAATCATCCAGCCATCACCATATGGGTCAGAATTTACTTTTTCGGGCTCGTCTTCTAAGGCTTCATTAAATTCAATTATTTCTCCTGTCAATGGTAAAAATAAATCAGAGACTGTCTTTACAGCCTCTACAGTACCAAAGACCTCATCCTTATCTAAAGTTTCATCTAAGGTTTCTACTTCAACATATACTATATCGCCTAGCTCTCCTTGAGCGAAATCTGTAATCCCAACAGTAGCAATATCGCCATCTATTTTAACCCATTCATGGTCTTTTGTGTACTTTAATTCTGAAGGTATATTCATTTAAATACTTTTTTGATATACAAACAAATGTATGAGAATAAATACGAGTTTTCAAAAAAGTTTTGCCTAGATTTTATCGATCTAAAAAAGATTAATTACCAAAATTATATCTAAGCGTAAATCCAGTATTTATTGTAGTCTGCGGAAATGCCGTAGATACAGCAAATCTTGAAAAAGAATGGTCGTAGAAAAACAAAGCATTTAGGTTTTTGCTTAATGCATAATCTGCAGAAAACTTAATAGACCATAAATTTTGACCTTGAGTAATTTGATTGGTATTGATATCTAAATTTCTAATAATGGTAATATTATCACGGAAGGACAAATCTGCTTTTAAATTTAAGTCTCCTTTTAAACGCGTTTTTTCACCACCAATATTGGTTACAAATTTTACATCTTTAAAACGATAGCCTAAACCTACAGTATATGTATCATCATTAATTTCGGTTAATAAATTATTATCAAAACTAAGCGATAGTGTTCTACCAGTACGAACTTCTGCAAGCACACTTAAAGAGCTTTTGGTTTCAAAATCTACTCGTATTAATGGATTAAATTCATCATTTAGTACTACATTATTAATAATGTTTTCTGGTAAAAAGTCTCCAGTATCAGAATCTATAGTAGTATTCTGTCTTTCTAAATTTGTTTGAATAGAATTTATACTGTAGGCTGAACGATAACCGTGACTCAATGAAAAGCGTTTAAATTTCTTTTTAAAGCCTCTTAGCTTCAATAGACCTGTGTATTTAATATTCCAATTAGGAATAGGTATTTGTCTAAAGGCATCTAAATTTACACGGTCAGCATTTTGGCCAGAATAGGCTGAAAAAAATGCTGGCAGCAATACATTTTGTTGTGTTGGCCCAAAACCTTCTGGAAAATCACCTGCGGTACCCGGTGCAATTCCTCTTTCGGCTGCTAAACGATTAGCAATCGTAATTCTATTGTCTTGAAACTGTTCAAAAGTCTTAGAATCAAACTCATCACTTCTATTAAAAGCAGTGCCTATTAATAATGTTGAGATACTAAAATTACCAAAATCGTTTCCTAATAAACTTTCAAATTCTAAAGCACCATCTGCTAACTCATTAACTTGAAAATTTTCTTGAAAGCTATTGGTAAAACGTCTATCTGCATTTAGGTCAATAGTTAAATCTTGCGTGGGTTGTGCCGTGGCATTAATTGTAAGGTTTGTTGTTTTGTTTTGTAAAAACTGAGAGTTAAATTCTGGGAAAGTAGTTAAAAACCCATTTCTAGCAGCCTCAAAACGAACATCTGCCTGACTACCAAACACAAAGCCTAATGTTGGTCTTGTAGTGCCAATAAACCCTATAGATTGCGTATATCCAGGTAATACCTTACCATTATTCTCACTATAGTTTACATTTATACGTTTAACCATTGTTAGAATATCTACTAATGTATTAAAGCCCTTGCTTGTTTTCTTTAAAGGCTTTTTATCTTTTTCTTGAGATGAAGCATTACCAGCTTTATCTCTTCTTAAAGGGTTACTTCTTGAATTAGCTTGATTAGCTTGACTACTCGTTCGCTTTTTTAAGCCTATTAAATCATAGAATCCTTGCATTTGCATATTCACAATAAGATTATGCGTATTTGCATTCTGTACAGTATTAATATCTTCTCCTGCAACTTCTCTTAAGGCATCACCGCCTCGTTGCCAATCGAAATTACTTGTATAAGAATATTCAGAGTCTATAAAACTTAAAAACGGAATTTTATCAAAAGGTAGTTTATAGTTTAATTGCAATGCTTGCGAATGCCTGTTAGGTTCTCCAATATCAAAAAAGCCATCCCATATATCTCTACTTTGATCAATTCCCGAATCTTCGTTTCCGTTTTCATTAAAAAAGTTACGTACAATATTATTATTGGAAGCTGTTAAATTTACTCTAAGCGATTTTGTTAAACTATAATTTAATGCGTACTGCCAATTAAATATGTAGTTACGTTGTTGTAATAGTGGTAAATCTAAAGCATCTACCCCTGGTTCTAATACATCTCTAAAACGTTGTTGGTTAAAAGATCTATTATAATTTGCATTTACAGAAACACTTGTAGGCAAGAAATTAAAGTTTAATTCTTTTAACCATTTCCAATATTTACTTGTGAATAAAGAATCTTTTTTTGCAAATGGTGCAATTGGTGCAGGCTCAAAATTATGATTGTATACAAAGCCTGTATTTATATTTTGATCTCGCAAATCTGCAACTTCAAAATCTCTATGATTTATTTCGTTATAGGAGTAGTTAAAAGTAAAATTTTCTACATCGTAAAAATTTGCTTCGGCCTCTTCTCCTCTATTCTTTTTTACACCAATTAAGTTTATACTTGTTCTTTTGGTATAGTCTTCGGCTTGTTCGCTTATGGTTTCTGCATCTTCACTAGTCTCGGCAGCTGCTATTCTATCTTCTAACTTTAAATCGTCAAAAACAGGGTCAAATTCTGGGGTAATTAGCGTTTCAGATATTCCATAATTAAATGGTATTTGCAGTCCCCACTTTTTAGGAAATAACTGCCCAACATTTATATTGGTTACCACATCATACGAAATAGCATCTTCTCTAAGTCGTTCATTTGGCAGTTGGTCTATAGTCCCAAAACCAGAGGTACTTCTACTACCTGTAGCTGTTACATTAGCAAAGTCTGCTATATTGGCGTCTATTGCTGCTACTGCAGCCCAACCTCCATTATTATCTAAACCTGCCAAACGCAACTCATTAAACCAAACTTCTCCTCTTGCTGGAGCATTATCATCATTTTTAATCCCAATCATCATACCGCGTAAGCTTCCTAAAGAAGGGTTTCCTCTTATTCCAATTCTATTTCTCCCTAAGGTTCTAGGAGCAAATTCATCTACTTGAACTAATTCGCCATTTATGATTTCGTAATAGGTAATTTCATTTAAGGTTTGATTGGCTATACTTAAAGATTTAACCCTGTTTAAATCTGAAAGTTCAATCGTTAATTCATTAAGCTCTGGCCATATAATTTCTGGATCATTAGAGCCAAAAGGAGTAAATTGTAAAGGCAATTCTATTTGGTAGAAGTTTTCTGAAAAGTCTGTTCCTATTCTTAAAAAACCAACTAAAGGGATATCGCTATCAGAAAAATCTGTGTCAACAATTTTTTCTGCGTGCATAAACATTCTAATTCGCTCATACTGGCGCACATCAATATTTATATTTTTAAATACTCCTCTAGAATCTTGAGACTCTAAATTTTCTACTATAAAGGATAAAGATTGTTCGTTTTGAGCAATAATAGTTTGATTATTATTGATTTGTTCTCTAACAACACCTGGGGGCAACACATAAGGTATTGGCGTTCTTTGTTCATTTTCTTGAATATTTACAGCATTTACATCTGTAAATGTACCATCATCACCAGGTATGTCATCAACACCCGGTTGCAATGTATTTGTAAAACTTCGCCAATCGCCACGCACCAAATCTAGTGTTCCAAAACGCAGCACAACATCTTCAGTAAAACCTGTAAGATACATTCTCATAAAACTTATAGAACGAAAATCTGTAATACCACCAATGGCATCTGTAAAATCGCTTAAAGGTATTTTGTATTGAATCCATCTAAAATTTGCCTGTGTCCCATTAGGTAAGTTAGGTGTAGTACCTTCTCTTATATCTGTCACATACTGATCGTTAATTGTAGTATTTGGTCTAACTTGAAGACGGTACTCAAAATAACTATTTACAGTGTTCATGGTTAAATCGCGATCCACATCTTCAACGTCTGGTAGCGTCGTTGAACCTCTATCTGTATTTGTTACTTGTATAGGAGAATTACCTTGAGGGTTGTTAAAATCTAAATAACGTTCTAAAATACTACCTTCTCTATTTAAATAATAGATATAATCATCTAATGCTGGGTCGTTAGCAGGTCCATTATATATGGTTGCCTCTGCTGCATTATCTAAACCATCATAACCAATATCTTGCAAATCACGATTGGCTTCTTCTGCGTCAAAAGCGTATACTAAAGATTGTGCTGCAGGTACTACCCCCCATGAGCTAGGAGAAATTAAATCACTACTACCAACACCAGGCAGTCCGTTTTCATATTGTTTTCTACCATCTCTAAGAATATCTTCCGAAATGTTTCCTATGTTAAACACTAATTCTCCCGAATTAGCAGGCGATGTATTACCATCTATATAAGGGTCTAAAACCCAAAATTGAATAAATTCTACATTAGACTGCTCAAAATTTGTACTACTTAAAGAGCGCATAAGCCCGCCCCATTTTTCATTAGATTGTTCACCGTCAAAATTAGGATTCGCGTTATAAGGCCCTCTTTGTTCTGGATAGTAAGCGACATCTAAAGTACCCTGCACCTGTGTTTGTCCTTGAGCAATTTCTACCTGCGGAAATAATTCGTCTATAAAAACACGTCTTGTTGAGTTTAAGGATATGTCATTATCTGTTAGTTCTGCTGGTCTTTGGTTAGTATAAAAAATAGGATCAATAGAATACCAAGCTACTTTAGCTCTACCAAAACCGTTTAATAAATTATCAGGGTCTTCTGGGGAAGTTCCTTGCAATTGATTCCCCGGCAAAAATTCTAGTGGCGGACTGGCTAAAGACCAACCTAAAGAAGAACGTATATCAATTAATGCCTGGGCTCCTTCAAAATCATCTATAAAAGTGGTAGTTTCTCCTTCAAAATCTGCATTTTTTGGAGAGTTAGGTTGTAAAACCGCTATTTCTCCACGTATTGATAGATTAGAAGGAACATCTGTATCTATGTTAGGAAGCTTATTTGCTAATCGTGTTAAAAAAGGGACTTCTGTACTAAAATTACCATTTAAACCAAAAATGGTATTATTAACTGGCTCAGCACCAAAGTTAGATTTTTGAGTTAATGGACGCTCATTTAAATTTATGAACGTTCCTCCTAAAAGAAAGTTTTCATTAACCTTATGTTCTACATTAATGCCTGTAAATCTTCTTGTTTGTTGACCAAATACAGCATTGTTTTCTACAGATATATTTATAGGTGTATTTGAAGCCTCTAAGCTTGGGTCTAAAAGTTGTACCGTACCTGCTTGGTAATTTACGGTAAAGTCTACTCCTTCTTGTAATTGACGGCCTCCAGCGGTAACTCTTACAGAACCTCTTGGAACATTAAATGCTCCAATAGGAATACCATTGCTTCCTTGTGATTTGTATCTACCTCTTAATTGAAAACGGTTCTTTTGTGCATCTTGTAAAGAAGCAGCTTTTGTTCTTGCATACATATTTCTAAATACATAGCGTTGCTGGTTTAAGTTATAACCTTGATCGTCATCAACATCGTAAATACCACCTCCTAATAAATCAAATAAAAATTCACCAAAAGGCTCCACTTTTGTAAAAATGATATTTCCATTTTGTGTATTTATAGTAATGCCTGGGATGTAATCAAAAAATCCATCTCCACCATCTTGAATATCATTATAAATATTTAATCGATCTAAATTAAAAACGTCAAGTAAAATTCTTTCTTCTAAAGGCCTACCAGCGTTTGAAGCAGAAGCTGGAAATGGCTCTACAGGAGTTATATAGTTTCTTGGTGTTGGATCAGAATATAAAATATTAAATCTAAAATCTTCTTGACTTAGTTGAAAAGCTCCTGTTGCATAGATGTTTTTCATCATTAAATCCCAAATAGGATCATCTACATTGGTGATGTTAC
>CAZLUS010000131.1:0-6588 GCA_964562775.1 uncultured Flavobacteriaceae bacterium
CGGATCATTACAACCCTGCTAATAAAACGGTAAACTTAAGTGAAGGAGTTTATGCACAGCGTAATGCTGCTGCTGCAGCCGTTGCTGCGCATGAAGTTGGACATGCAGTACAACACGCTACAGCATATAGCTGGTTACAGATGCGTTCTAAATTAGTACCTATTCTTAACATTACCTCTAAGTTTTCTATGTGGGTTATTTTTGGTGGTTTGGCACTAATGCAAACTACTGCAATTGGAGGTACAATCGCTTGGGTTGGTGTGGCATTATTTGGCATAGGAACTTTATTTAGTTTTGTGACTTTACCTGTTGAGTACGATGCTAGTAATCGTGCCTTAGCATGGTTAAAGAATAAGAATATGGTAAGCCAAGAAGAATATGCTGGAGCTGAAGATGCTTTAAAATGGGCGGCAAGAACATATTTGGTTGCTGCAATAGGAGCATTGGCAACATTAATATATTTTGCAATGCGAGTGGCTAGTAGAGATTAATTTTACTACATATATAATGAAACCTGTTTAACATAGCTTAAGCAGGTTTTTTATGCTAAAAACTAATTCCATAAGAGAGTTGTACAAATTGGTGATTACGAGAATCTTCTGTTTCTCTGGTATTAAATCGAACACCAAATTTATAATCATTGCTATTTGAGCGCCTGTAAAGGTCAAAGCCAAAACGCCAAAGAGAATTCCTGCTATCTATTAATACTGCCGAATCATCACCAAATAAATTGCCTTCTATTAAACCGTTATACAGTACATTGCGATAACTAGCTTTTAGGGCAAAATAGAATTCATTAGAAGTTGTGTCTATTCTATTGTATGCAATGCTATTGGCTACGTCTTTTCTATTTCCAAAGTAAAGTGCCGTTTCTGGTTCTACATAAATATCTCTTGAACCTAGTGCGATATTAGGGATAAATGCAATTCGGGTGCCAAAAGGATTAGGAGCAATTTTCCATTCTTTTACGTAATTAAAATAGAGGTTAAAATGAAAACTATCGTTTAATTCTTCTACCCATAACGGGGCACTTAAACCAACGAAATCGTGATATGCTCGTTGTAAACCACCTGCCCCCGAGTTTAAACCCGCAATACCGAGTAATATTTCGGTTCTAAAAAGCTGATTTTCTTTTGCAGTTGACCAAGAAGTTTTTAAACCCGAAAAACCTGCATAAGTTCTATCGAAAAGATCACTATTTGTAGATTCGGTTTGTGAAGGGGTATAGACTTCTTGATTTATAGTAAAATCTATTTGTTCGTTATTAGCTTTAAAAATACCTTTTGAAAGTGCCTTTCTATAGCTTAGAAATAGCCCGGATGAATAATACCTATCAGTAAATAAAAAAAAATCGTTATCGTGCCTAAATTCTATTTGCTCACTATTGCTTATAGCCGTAGATTTTTGCCCGTACAAAGCATTATTTAGAAGCGGCATGACAACTATAACTATAAAAAAACAGAATAGTTTTTTAAACATAAACGCTTAGTCGTCAAATAGTAATTTGCCTATCAATCTGTTGGTCTAATGATATAAAAGTTTCTGTTCTAGAAATACCATCTATTTGTTGTATTTTTTTATTTAGTAGTTGCATTAAATGCTCATTGTCTTTGCAGAGTACTTTTATAAGAATAGACCAGTTGCCTGTAGTATAATGACATTCTAATACTTCGGGAATTTTTTCTAAAGCCGAAACAGCTCTAGGATTAGACATTGCCTTGTCCAAAAAAATACCAATATAAGCCATGGTTGTATATCCCAAAACTTTTGGATTAACCACAAATTTTGAGCCCGATAGTAGCCCAGAGGCTTCTAATTTTCTTAGACGTTGATGAATAGCTGCTCCAGAGATACCAATTTTTCTAGCAATTTCTAAGATAGGCTTTCTGGCATCAGTCATAAGAAATCTTAGTATCTTTTTGTCAATACCATCTATTTTAACCAAACTGTTAGAAGATTTCATTTTAAACTTATATTTAGAAGCTCTAAGATATTAAAACAGTTTTAAATGATAACTAAGTAATAGAATTTGGGTTATAACCCAAATACGGAACATCAAATTCATTAAAATTAATACCATAGGTTTTTAATTCGCTTAAAATAGGACCATAAACTTCTTTTGTTAGCGGAATTTGTACACCAGGCGTGGTTATCTTTTTATTTAAAATAGTAAGAGTTGCTATTGCTACTGGGAGTCCAACTGTTTTTGCCATTGCAGTATGGGTATTGCTTTCTCCTACCACAACCATATTGGCATCTATTTGTTTT
The DNA here is from genome assembly GCA_964562775.1 of uncultured Flavobacteriaceae bacterium. GTDB lineage: Bacteria > Bacteroidota > Bacteroidia > Flavobacteriales > Flavobacteriaceae > Croceitalea. The sequence goes on from CAZLUS010000131.1 coordinate 2,269, forward strand.
TTTTCTCCGTTTAGTTCGTAACCAAATTTATGATACATTGTTATCATATCTTTTTCGTCACTTTTTAAAGTCCAGCTATCTTCAAGTATTTCTTGTAGTATTTGTGCAGGAGTTGCTTCTACTTTTGTTATAAATTTTTCGTCATCAAAAATATTAAGCTCTACCAATTTATCCCACATAATATCGTCTTGTTCAATTTTAAGATAATGTCTTAGCTTAAGCTCTACAGAATCTGTTGGGGAATAAGGCAAAAATAAATTAGTAAAATCTCTATAAGACATGCCTTTAGAATTTTCTACAGTATAGCTGTCGTCTGTCATTCCAAGTTGAATAAACATATTCCAAGCTCTAGAAAAACCAACCCTCCTCATGGTACCACGATATAAGGTAAGCACATTAGAAAGACCGTAAGCTTCTCTATATTTTAAAGAATCGCGATTTGCGTAAGCTTCAAACCTACCATAATTTTCTACATCTAAAAACTCTGTTCTTCTAAATAGTTTGTGGTAGGGAATGTACTTATAACTACCTTCCTGTATAAATTTAGCTGCACCTCCTTGTCCTGCAATAATCACGTTTCTAGGGTTCCAAGTAAATTTATAATTCCAAAGATTATTATCACTTTCTGGTGCTACTAAGCCTCCTGTAAAAGATTCAAAAAGTAACATTTTGCCGCCTTTTTCTCGAATACGATCTAGTACTTCCATAGCACTCATATGGTCTATGCCAGGATCTAAACCTATTTCATTCATAAAGACGAGGCCATTTTTTTTAGCCTCATTATCTAATGCCATAATTTCATCGCTAACATAAGAGGCAGTTACTAAGTGTTTTTTAAAAGTGATGCAATCATTGGCAACTTTAATATGCATGCGAGCTGGTAACATAGACACTACTATAGTAGCTTTCTTTATGAGTTGCATTCGTGCATCATCATCAAAAACATCTAAAGCAACTACTTCGCAATTAGGATGCGAGCTAATAGAAGTAGCTATATTTTTTGGGTTTAAATCGCCTATTAATAGGGTAAGATTTTCTGAGTTAGATTTTTCTAAAAAATAATCGAGTAAGTAAGATGTTGATTTGCCAGCTCCAAGGACTAAAATTTTTCTAGACATAAGTTTCATTTACCTTTGAAATAAATTGATATCTAAGGTATCAAAATAGTTATTTTTATAATAATTTAAGATGTTTGAGTTATGAACAAAACAATTTTAGTTACAGGGCTAGTACTTGGTTTGCTAGCAGTAGTATTGGGTGCTTTTGGCGCGCATGGTTTAAAAAGAGTCGTTGGTCCAGATGAAATTAACACTTTTGAAACAGGCGTAAAATACCAAATGTACCATGCTTTGTTTTTAATACTTTTAAGTATGCTACCTAACCTAAGTAATGGAGCAAGACTTTCTGTTTTTTATTTGGTTATTGTTGGAGTCATTTTATTTTCAGGGTCTATTTATTTTCTTGCGACAAATGCACTAACATCTTTTGATTTTAAAAAGATTGGTTTTATTACACCTATAGGAGGAACACTCTTAATTATTGCTTGGGGAAAACTTATTTTTTCTGTTTTAAGTAAAAAATAATAAGTTATTGTAGGAAGTTATTTAATAGTAGTTTATTGGATGGCATTATATTTAAAGGGCTAAGCCAAAATTAAAAATTAAGCATATAGAAGTAATACTATTTCGCAATTAATTACGTTTTTTAATTTAGTTTTGCACCAACTTTAAAAAAAGTTTTATGGCAATTAATGCCCAATTTACGAAAACGATTTCGTTGAAAAAAAATGGAATCAATCACAGTAATATTCATTACCAATTAAGTTCAGAAGAGTTACATGATATAACCATAGAAAAAGATATGGGTGTACTATCTTCTCTTGGAGCTATTGCTGTAAATACTGGAGAGTTTACTGGACGGTCACCAATGGATCGTTTTATTGTTAAAGACGAAATAACAGAAGAAAAAGTCTGGTGGGGAGATATTAACATACCATTTGACAGTGATAAGTTTGATTCGCTTTATACTAAAGTTATCTCATATTTAAACGAAAAAGAACTATTTGTACGTGATGCATATGCATGTGCAGAAGATGATTATCGTTTAAATATTAGAGTTATAAACGAGTACCCTTGGTCTAATATGTTTGCTTATAATATGTTTTTAAGACCAACGGACAAAGAGTTAGCAGGTTTTACGCCTGAATGGACTGTAATTAATGCCCCTGGTTTTATGGCTGATGCAGCTGTTGATGGAACACGACAGCATAATTTTGCAATCCTTAATTTTTCTAAGAAAATAGCATTAATTGGAGGAACAGGATATACTGGGGAAATAAAAAAAGGTATTTTTTCTGCTTTAAATTTTATTTTACCCGTATATAAAAACACACTGCCAATGCATTGCTCTGCAAATGTTGGCGAAAAAGGAGATACTGCTATCTTTTTTGGGCTTTCTGGGACTGGTAAAACAACACTATCTACGGATCCTAATAGAAAACTAATTGGGGATGATGAACACGGATGGACAGCCAAGAATACTGTTTTTAACTTTGAAGGAGGATGTTACGCTAAAGTAATTAACCTATCAAAAGAGAATGAGCCTGAAATATATAGAGCTATAAAAAAAGGAGCTATTCTTGAGAATGTAATACTAAATAAAGATGGAGAGGTAAACTTTGAAGATACCTCTATTACGCAAAATACTAGAGTAAGCTATCCGATATACCATATTGATAATATACAAGAACCTTCTATAGGTAAAAATGTTAAAAACATTTTCTTTTTAACAGCAGATGCTTTTGGTGTATTGCCTCCAATATCTAAACTTACTCCAGCGCAGGCGGCCTATCATTTTATTTCTGGTTATACTGCTAAAGTAGCAGGTACAGAAGCTGGTGTTGTTGAACCGCAACCTTCTTTTTCTGCTTGTTTTGGAGCGCCTTTTATGCCCTTACATCCTGCTAAATATGCCGAAATGCTTAGTAAAAAAATGCAAGAATCTGGCGTAGATGTTTGGTTGGTTAATACTGGATGGACAGGTGGCCCATACGGAGTTGGTACAAGAATGAAGTTAAAATATACTCGTGCTATGATTAGCGCAGCCATGAATGGCGATTTAGGATTGTATAATTATGATAATTATCATATTCATTCTGTATTTGGTGTTGCGCAGCCTAGAACATGCCCTGGAGTACCAACAAAAGTTTTAAGTCCAAGAGCTACTTGGAATAATGATGAAGCATATTATAAAACAGCTTTTAAACTCTCTAACGCATTTAGAGAGAACTTTAAAAAGTTTGAAAATTATGCGAATGAAGAAATTAGGCGCGGTGGCCCGCAGCGATACGCTTACTAAACAAAAAAGCCTCGATTATCGAGGCTTTTTTGTTTTTTTGAATTAGGTTTATTTGTTTACGCTAGTAATATATTTTTGCAATGCCATTGTCATAGAAGGTGTTTCTGGCGTTGGCGCTTTTATATCTATTCTAAGTTCAGCTTTCTTTGCAGCATCAACTGTACTGTTTCCAAATGCAGCAATACGCGTATCATTTTGCTTAAAATCAGGAAAGTTTTTTAATAAAGACTCTATACCAGAAGGACTAAAAAACACTAAAATATCGTAGTAAACCTCTTTTAAGTCAGATAGGTCGCTTACCACAGTTTTATAAAAAATTGCTCTTTTCCAATCTAGGTTTAAATCTTCTAATGCTTTAGGGATGGATGGCTTTAAACTGTCTGATGAGGGTAATAAGAATTTTTCATCCTTATACTTCTTAAACATTGGTGTTAAATCTGTAAATAATCTTTTACCAACATAAATCTTACGTTTTCTGTATACCACGTATTTTTGGAGGTAATAAGCTACTGCTTCAGATTGGCAGAAGTATTTCATTGAATCGGGTACTTTAAAACGCATTTCTTCAGCAATTCTAAAAAAATGGTCAACAGCATTTCTACTGGTTAAAATAATAGCAGTAAAATCATTAAGATCAATCTTTTGTTCTCTAACAGTTTTAGCGGTAACCCCTTCTACATGAATAAAAGGTCTAAAATCTACTTTTACCTTTTCTTTTTCAATTAAGCGAGAGTATGGAGAGTTTTCCATTTTAGGTTCTGGTTGGGACACCAAAATAGTTTTTACTTTCATAAGACTCAATCTTTTAAATAGCTTCCGATTAGCACTATAGGTGCAATTTCGAGAGCGCAAAGGTACAAAATAAAATAGAATAGATTAATTGAGATTAATTTTTGATGGTTTCTCAATGCATTCACTAAACCGATGCTATTTATTAGAAGAATACAAAAAATAGCTATATAA
>CAZLUS010000132.1:0-6554 GCA_964562775.1 uncultured Flavobacteriaceae bacterium
ACCACCAACCGTTAAAAACTCAAACTTCTTATGATATTTAAATTTAGATTTTATAAAGGTTTTTACGCGCCACCAATATGCAAATAAGGCAAGCATTGTCCAAGGTAAAAATATCCACAAAAAAGTATGGAAAAAGAAAAAGTAATCACTGCTATTCTTACCATGCCCTTCGCCACTTAAACGCTCAAAACTCTGTTCCCAAAAAATAAAAAAGATACCACTACGGTTACTTTTGCCTCTAATTACTTTTTCGGGGTGTAAATCGAACTGAAGATAATACGCATAAAGCATGGGCGAAATTGCAGCTATAAATACCACTAATGCAACTACTACGCGCCAGTTTAAAAATCGATTCCATTTACGTGTATAGGCTAGATGACAAAGAATGCTTATCCCTATTACTAATAAAGCTATCTGCCCTTTAGTAGAAAAAGCAATGCCTGCCCCAAAAGCCCCTAAAGCAATATTCTTAACCGTATTATGCTCTATATATGTTACTAATTGCCAAATGGCAAAAATGGTAAACCCTGTCAATACAGCATCTGTTCTTACATCTATTACAGCTAAAACAATTGTCTGAGCCGTCATAAAAATAAGTGAAGCAAATTTACCAATAGCTTCATTGTAAAGTAGCTTAGCAAGCCCATAACAGCTATAAGCTCCTAATAGGGTAGCTAAAAACCCTGGAATACGATATGCCCAATCATGTATGCCAAAAATTTTATACGATAATGCAGCCAACCAATAATGCATATGCGGCTTATCTAGATATTCGCCTGTTCCTTTAAAAAGGTTTATAAAATCATTTTCTTGTACCATTCTCATTGCCATTACGGCAAATTGGGCGGAGTCATACTCAAATAAGGGAACAAACATTCCGGTGAGATAAACCAAAATAATCATTGCTATTAAAAACCAATATCGAGCAGTAGAAATCAAACTTTAATTTTTAGAGAAACAAATATAAATAAGTTAAAAAACAGCCATCCAAAGAATAGACCAATACCCACCCCTGTTATAACATCTAATGGAAAATGAACTCCAATATATATTCTACTGTAAGCAACAAATAGTGCCCAGATTAGAAGAAATAAGCCTATATATTTTATTCTATTTTTAAAGAACAACATAAAAAAAATTGCCAAAGAAAAAGAGTTTGCTGCATGGGCAGAAAAATACCCAAACTTACCACCACAAGAGCCCTTAACTAATCGCATTAGCTCGGCAACATCTATATCATGACATGGTCTAAAACGTTGTACACCATATTTAAAAAAGTTTGCTAATTGGTCTGTTGCCGTAATTAATAAAGCAATTATTAGAATTAAAACAATGGTCTTTTTTAGTTTTAATTCTCTAAAAGAGAGCATCAATAAAAAAAGATATAAGGGTATTGAACTGCGCTTATTTGTAATAAAAAGCCAAAAACCATCCCAGGTTTGAGTGCCAAGTCCATTTAAAAACAGAAAGATATCTTTATCTAATTGTACTAATTCTTCTAACATTATTGATTATCGTATCGTGCTACTTCTCTATCATAAAATTCAGTTGCAGCTTTAATCATAGCTTCTGTTTCGGCTTCTAATTCGACCTCATCTTCTTTAGAAAATTCTTCTAACCATTCTACCTCATCATTCTCTAAATTGATAATAAATCTTGGAAACTCGGTATGTACAATAAAAATACCATTTGGATAATCTGTATTATCTCCTAAAAGAAACTTTGGCAACTCCATTAGTTACGAATTTAAAATCAAACGTTTTGTCAAATAATTAAATCGAAGATACAACATTACTGCAGATGCGGTTAGCCCTAACAGTAATCCTACCCATATACCTTCGCTCTTGTATTCCGTATATAAGCCTAAGTAGTACGTTACAGGAAAACCAATAAGCCAATATGCTATAAATGTAATTAGAGTAGGTATTTTAACATCTTGCAAACCCCTTAAAGCACCTAAAACCACAACTTGTATTCCGTCTGATATTTGAAAAAATGCGGCAACTAGGAGTAGTTTTGATGCTAAAAAAATAACCTCTGTATTGTCTACTTCATTTGCAACATCATTAACATTTAAATACATTGTGGGCAACCAGTCTCTGCCTAATAAGAATACTATGGCAAAAACAATTTCTATTAAAAAAGTAAGTAGAAAAATAGACATTGCTATACGCCTAAGGTCTACAAAATTCTTTAAGCCTTTTTGGTTTGCAACACGTACCATTGCTGCTACTCCTATACCCATACCAACCATAAAGGTCATGCTACTAAGGTTTAGTGCAATTTGATTTGCCGCCTGCGTGTTTTTGCCAAGCACTCCGCTTAACCATATTGCTGCGGTAAATATTGCGACTTCAAAAAACATTTGTAATGCAGATGGAAAACCTAAACTTATAATTTTCTGTATAACGGTACGTTCAATTTTTTTAAAATTAAAACCCGTAACATAGTATGCGAATTGTTCTCTTTTTTTTAATAAAAACCACAGAAAGCCAACCATTATAATTCTTGAAACTAATGTTCCTATTGCTGCACCAACAATTCCCATTTTTGGAAATCCTAAGGTGCCAAAAATCAATACATAATTTAAAACTATATTGACCACATTTGCCAATATAGTAGCATACATGGGGTATTTAGTTTGCGATAATCCTTCAGAAAATTGCTTAAATGCTTGAAAAATAATTAGTGGTACCAATGAAAATGCAACCAGTTCTAGGTATGGTATGGCTAGCACTACCACCTCTGTTGGTTGTTTCATATGATAAAGTAGCGGCTTACAAAGTAAGATAGCTCCAAAAAGAGAAAGTCCTAAAAATGTGCAAAGTACTAAACCGTGTTTAAGTGCACTTTTAGCATCTGTTTTATTACCAGCACCATCAGCCTCTGCCACTAATGGCGTAATTGCAGTAGAAAAACCAATACCTAAGGACATGGCTATAAAAACAAAACTATTCCCTAAAGATACTGCGGCTAGTTCTGCTGTACCCAATTGCCCAACCATGATATTGTCTGCAAAGGCAACAAAAGTATGCCCTAGCATACCTAAAATAACTGGATAGGCTAGTTTTAAATTATAACTAAATTCTTTAGTGTATTTCTGAAACAAATTGGCTTATTTAAGCGTAAAAATAGCTAGATAAAAACCCAACTACCCACTTAATTCAAGATAATTTTTTAGCCTGTTCCCAAAAAACATCCATTTCGGCCAGCGTCATTTCTTTTAAAGATGTATTTATTTCTTTAGCTTTCGTTTCAAGATATTGAAAGCGTTTAATGAATTTTTTATTTGTTCGCTCAAGTGCATTCTCTGGACTAATCTTTAGAAATCTAGCATAATTAACCATGGAAAAAAGTACATCGCCAAATTCTGCTTCCATTTTATCGGCATCAGCAACTTTAATTTCTTCTTTAAATTCGGCTAATTCTTCTTCTAATTTTTCAAATACTTGTTCTGGTTTTTCCCAATCGAAACCTACTCCAGCAACTTTTTCTTGAATTCTATTTGCTTTTACTAAAGCTGGTAGACTATTTGGCACACCTTCTAGTACACTTTTCTTACCCTCTTTTAGCTTTATATTTTCCCAATTTTCTTTTACCTGTTCTTCATTTTCAACTTTTACATCTCCATAAATGTGTGGATGACGGTGTATTAACTTCTCACAAATTTCATTAGCGACATCGGCAATATCAAAATCTTTAGTTTCTGAACCAATCTTTGCGTAAAAGACAATGTGTAATAGTAAATCTCCGAGTTCCTTTTTAACCTCTTGCAAGTCATTATCTAAAATAGCATCACCAAGTTCATAAGTTTCTTCAATAGTAAGATGACGAAGACTTTGTAGGGTTTGTTTTTTATCCCAAGGACACTGAGCTCTAAGTTCATCCATAATAGTAAGTAACCTATCAAAGGCTTTAAGCTGATTGTCTCTGGTATTCATCATTCTTATTCTTTACTATTTGTTAGCTATCTCTTTTTTTGCGTTCTCAAATTCTACTACTAATTCTTCTACAATTTGAGCTGCAGGTTTTATGCTTTCAATTAATGCCGATACTTGTCCTATTTCTAGTTCACCTTCTTGTAAATCGCCTTCAAACATTCCCTTTTTAGCTCTAGCTCTACCTAAAACTTCTTTTAACTCTTCAATAGAAGCTCCTTTAGCATAAGCATCTTGTACAGCCTTATAAAAATCATTTTTAAGTAATCTAACAGGAGCTAATTCTTTTAAGGTTAATTGGGTATCACCCTCTTTAGCTTTAACAACTTCTTCTTTAAAAAGTTGATGTGAAGAAGCTTCATTACTAGCTACAAAACGGCTACCTACTTGAACGCCATCTGCGCCTAAAACCATCGCCGCTAGCATTTGGCGTCCTGTAGCAATACCCCCCGCTGCTATTAGCGGAATGTTTAATTTATCTTTTACTGCCGGAATTAAAACCAAAGTAGTTGTCTCATCACGCCCGTTATGACCACCGGCCTCAAAACCTTCTGCAACTATGGCATCTACACCAGCCTCTTGCGCTTTTAATGCAAACTTAAGGCTACTTACTACGTGTACTACTGTTATTCCTTTTTCTTTAAGAAAAGAAGTCCATGTTCTTGGATTACCTGCAGACGTAAAAATTATTTTAACCTCTTCGGCTACAATAATTTCCATTAGTTTTTCTATATCTGGATAAAGCATTGGAATATTAACTCCAAAAGGCTTTGTAGTGGCCTTTTTACACTTTTTAATATGTTCTAATAAGATTTCGGGATACATACTCCCTGCTCCTATTAAACCCAATCCACCTGCATTAGACACAGCCGAAGCTAAACGCCAACCACTTGCCCATATCATTCCACCTTGAATTATTGGATATTGAATGTTAAATAAACTTGTAATTTTATTTTGCATACTACTAAGATATTACTCCCGAACCTATCAACTCATCTTTTATATACCAAGCAACAAATTGCCCTTCTGTTATAGCCGATTGCTTTTCAGCAAAATCAACATACAGTCCGCCTTCAACTTTATAAAGCATTGCTTCTTGTAAAGGTTGCCTGTAGCGTATTCTTGCCAAAACTTTAAGGGCAGCATCAATTTCAAGTGCTAAATCTTCACGAACCCAGTGCAGTTCTTCTTCTTTTACAAAAAGTGTTTTGCGCAAAAGACCTGGGTGCAATTTTCCTTGCCCTGTATAAATAACATTTTCTTTTACATCTGTATCTAAAACAAATAAGGGGTCTTTAGTACCACCAACATCTAAACCTTTTCGTTGCCCTATGGTAAAAAAGTGTGCTCCTTGGTGATTACCAACTACTTTTCCATCAGTAACAGAATAGTCAGGTTTCATAGCGTTGTATTCTAATTCTGCAATTTTATTTTCAAATACAGTAGTTCCGTTTTGGTAGTGAGTAGCATTTGAAGGAACTTCTACAATAACACCTTCCTTTGGTTTTAGCTTCTGTTGCAAGAAATCTGGCAAACGTACTTTACCTATAAAACAAAGACCTTGAGAATCTTTCTTGTCTGCAGTAGCCAAATTATTTTCTGATGCTATTTTTCTAACCTCTGGTTTTGTTAGTTCACCAATAGGAAAAAGAGTCTTAGCCAATTGTTCTTGTGATAGTTGGCATAAAAAATAAGATTGGTCTTTATTAGCATCCGCACCAGCTAATAGCCTATAATTTTCTTTTCCTTGTTTATCTATAAATACTTCTTTTCTACAATAATGACCCGTAGCAACATAGTCCGCACCAAGACTTAAAGCGATTTTTAAAAAAACATCAAACTTAATTTCTCTATTACAAAGTACATCTGGATTGGGTGTGCGCCCTCTCTCGTATTCGTTAAACATATAATCAACAATACGTTCTTTATATTGAACGCTTAAGTCTACAGTTTGAAAAGGAATACCTAATTTTTCTGCAACAATAAGAGCATCGTTACTATCTTCTAACCAAGGACATTCATCTGATATGGTTACCGAGTCATCATGCCAATTTTTCATAAAAAGCCCTATAACCTCATATCCCTGCTCTTTAAGAATATGGGCTGTAACGCTAGAATCTACTCCACCTGATAAGCCAACAATTACTTTCTTTTTCATTATCAAAAAGTATATGGCAAAAGTACAAAATACTGTAATGGTGTAAACTAGGTTTTAAATCTTTGAAATCCGCTACCTTTTAAATGTAAAAGCTTTTCATCGACTCTTTTTACCGTTGGTCGATGAGACATCAAAAAGGACCTCTTTTACCATCTAAAAAAGACTACTGACAACTATTAATTTTTTTAAAAGCTATTTGGTTAGATATTTGGTCTCCCGAATCTTTCCAAACTACCTATTTAATTGGTGAAGGCTTCCTCCTAACGGAGGAAGTTCTTTTTTAAAAGTTCCCCTAAAGACTTTTATCTGTTTTTCTTTTGCGCTTCTGCTTGTTCCATCATCTCACGCATTTTTTTCTGAAATTTATTTTCTTTCTTAGGCTTCTTTTTATTCTCTTCTATTCTAGCATGTATTTTTTTATCGTCTATAATGTAGTTCTTTATCACTAACATAATACC
>CAZLUS010000133.1:0-6462 GCA_964562775.1 uncultured Flavobacteriaceae bacterium
GTACCATCTCCATTATTTAGATAGAGTTCATTGGTTTTATCATCTTCACTAACGATAATAATATCTGGGTCGCCATCCATATCAAAATCGGCAAAACCAATATCTTCACTGTCATGTGCTATTTGCGGTATGCGTGTTTTACTTTCATTAGTAAACACTCCCTTACCATTATTAATCAATAAGATATTAGGGCGGTGCTCGTTGGCAATTAAAATATCTGGATCTCCATCTAGGTCTAGATCTGCAATACCCGCATCCATAGAAAGCAATTGTAGGTCTTTGTAAGGCAAGTGGGTTTTGGTTACATCAGTATAAGTTTGACTATGCCCAACTAGCATAGTTCCTAGGATTAAAAGTGCTATAGCATTCTTTTTCATTAATTTTTATGTCTTTTTGCTAATCTAAGTTATTTAGAATAGAATCTAAAAAAAGGGAATTACTATATTTATAGGGTAAAAAAAATATTCATATGAAAACTATCGTACAAATTTTAGTAGTAGCCTTTCTACTTAGCACATCCTGTAAGCAAAAAGAAACATCCAAACCTACAACAGATGCTATACCAGAAGCAGCTACTGTAAAAGTGAAGGGAACCGAAGTGACCTATGCATCAGACTCTACCCAATTAAAGGGATATATCGCTTATGATGAAAATATAAAAGAGAAACGTCCAGGGATACTTATTGTACATGAATGGTGGGGACATAATTCGTATGTACGTGAGCGTGCCGATATGCTTGCAGAACTGGGATATACTGCAATTGCCGTAGATATGTATGGTGATGGAAAACAAGCGAATCACCCAGACGATGCGGGTAAGTTTGCAATGAGTGTAATGAGCAACCTACCAGAAGCTACAGCACGTTTTAATGCAGCCATGAAGTTACTGCAAGAACATGAATCTGTAGATAGCGAAAAAATAGCTGCCATTGGCTATTGTTTTGGTGGTAGTGTGGCATTGACCATGGCCAATAGTGGAGCAGATCTAGATGCTGTTGCAGCTTTCCATAGTGGGGTGGCATTGCCTGTTATGCCAAATGAAGACCTAAAAGCACGTGTATTGGTGTGTAACGGTGCTGATGATCCTTTTGTAAGTGCCGAATCTATTACTAGCTTTAAAACAGCTATGGATTCTATAGGAGCTAAGTATGAATATATAGCCTATCCAGGTGTAAAGCATAGTTATACGTCTAAAGAGGCAGATGCTAATGGAGAAAAATTTAAATTACCCTTAGCTTATAATGAAGATGCTAACCAAAAATCATGGGAAAGTTTGCAGCAATTACTTAAAGAGGTTTTTTAATAATCTCCTACGTCAATTTAGCAGCTTCATCATCTCACCAAAAGTATACTTTATTATACTAAATTTCTATTTTACTTTTAAAAGTTTAAATATATATACTTTACTGTATTTAAATCATAAAATGTATATTTATTTATACTATTTGTATATTTTTTTAATATATTTGTATATATATTTATACATATGGATAATCAGATAACAATTCCTAAAGTCATACATAAAATAGGACGCGTAGTAGAATTGTATAGAAGTAAAGAAGGTTTAACTCAAGCGGAGTTAGGTAAAAGAATTAATGTTTCTCGCTTGACGATTATTAATATAGAGAAAGGCAAAGGGTCTAATACTCTAAATATTTTAAAGATTTTAAAATATTTTGATGTATTACATGACCTAGACGTAAGTTTTAATCTAATGCTAGAAAAAGCCAATGAAGATGATGGTTTAAGTGAAATAAACTTATATGAATAGCAAATTAGATAAGATAAAAGTTAGACTATTTGGAGAAGAAGTAGGCATTTTAGCCTATGATTCTATTAAAGCAGAAAGCTATTTTCAGTATAATGAAGCCTTTTTAAAAAGCAAACGCTATACAACTATTTTCCCATCTGTTATTAAACGTGTTCCCCAGACGCAACTATTTAAAAATTACAAAGAACATACATTTAGGGGATTACCTCCAATGATAGCTGATTCACTTCCTGACGATTTTGGAAATCAAGTTTTTAACGAATGGATAAAATCAAAAGATATTGATAAGCATAAGTTGTCCCCAATCTATCAATTGGCGTATCTATCAAATAGGGGTATGGGTGCATTAGAATATTTTCCTGGAAAGTCATTGCCAAAAGCAGGAAAAATAAATCTGGATGCTATTACGGGTATATTAAGAAAAGTATTGGATGTTAAAAAAAACCATGAAGAATTAGAGCTATCTGATTTAGCGCTTTTAAACATTTTTAAATTGGGTTCATCCCCAGGTGGAGCTCGCCCTAAAGTTATTGTGTCTGAGCATAAAAAGACTAAAGTATTAATTCCTGGAGATGTGGAATATAGTAATGATTATAACCATTATTTAGTCAAATTGAATATGGATAATGATGATGGTTATTCAAGAGAATTGGTTGAGTTTGGGTACTACAAGCTTGCTTTATTAGCTGGTTTAGATATGATGCCTTGTAAAATGATAGACAACAAACATTTTGCGACCCTAAGATACGATCGTATAAACGGAGAAAAGATTCATGTGCTTACAGCCACAGGAATTAGTGGTTATAACTTTCAAGACCCAGCTGTTTCTACGTATGAAAATGTATTTGAAATTGCCAATAACTTAAATCTTCCTTCGGCAGATATTGATGCATTATTTAGGAGGATGGTATTTAATTATGTTTTTCATAATGTGGATGATCATCTTAAAAATCATTCTTTCATTTATGAAAAGGATAATGACCGTTGGCGAATTTCTCCCTCATATGATATAAATTATTCTCTAAATGCGCTTAGAAAATGGCCAAATGCGCCACATATGCTTAGTTTAAACAATAAGAATACTCAAATAGATACTTCTGATCTATTAACTATTGCTAAAACATATGCTGTAAAGAGCCCTAAAAAAGTAATACTAGAAGTCTGTAAAGCCATATCGCATTGGGAAACTATTGCAACAGCATTGAAGATTCCTGAAAGAGTTTATAATTCCATAAAGGAAGATTTTACAGATTATTCTAATATGCTCTAAAAGTTTTCAAATCCTATTTTACATAATGCTAGGTGCCTAAAGAAAAGATTCAATCAGAGCGAGAGGTTAGCAAGGGCTAAGAATTTTGCTCGCAGTACCAGCGCCACATCTCGCTCATATTTTAAAAGATTTACAAGACCTTCTAAAATACTGCCGTGTTGCGGCAAGCTGAAGAGAATGTCGTAGAAAAAAATCTTGCACACATTTCCTCGAATACGAGAATTTTAAATGAATCTAAAAGGCTAGCTTTTAAATTCGTGACAAAAGAAATTAGCCAGTAGCTGATTCCTTTTGGTGGCGGGTTGGAGCGTTGGCTTCCTAAGAACACTGAAATTTGCCAGCAACATCTGCTCGCTAAATTTTAAAAGATTCTCAATCTTTTAAAATATTACGTACATAATAGAATTATAGCTATCATTTTTCATTAAACCTTTTAGATATTATGGCAGCCGCATCATCTTTCTTGATTATTGCTTCAGCCTATGGCTAAACGAATAATACAAAATGTCCTATAATGTCTTACGTGGTGCCTGCCCTGAGCTCACCGAAGGGACACTTTGCTTTGGTAAACGCCATAGAAAGGGAAGGTCTGGGATACCTTTTCTTTTTTGAGCGGGTTGCAGCGTTGGAGTAATTGGTACTTCTATAAAGGGTATCGATCTAGGGTGTAGCGAATACTTAATCATAGGAATTCGCTGAATCGCAATTTCTTCTTCACCAGCTATTTTTTGTACAGCTAATTGTCTTTATGAAAAATAGCACTCATTGCTGTATTAATCTAAATATTCTTTTAAGTCAAATTTAAGGTATGTTTTTTTTTACTTAAAATCTACATGATAAACTAAACGTATAACCCGTAATGCATTACTTTGATATTATTTTTATATTCGATTAATGGTAACAAAATCGCTATGAACGTACATTTTGAATTTGAGTAGTAAGCTGTTCAAAAGTAGCTTTTATAGGCGAAAGGTAAACAGATTATATTCACCACACTTTTTGTGCATTTCAACAACAATTACAGGTAGTTTTATTAATAAAAACGGAATTTTACACCAACCAATTTATAACAGAGTTAAACTAAAACTTTTTTATTTTAATGCTATGATTATTTTATTAAACCCCACAATCATAAATAAAGTAAATTGGAAAAGACATTTAAACGCCTGTCTTACATTTTGTGTTTTTTTTATTACCATTACTAGTTGGAGTCAAGATATAATTTATCCATCTCATGATAGCTATACGCATATCGGCCAACGAACAACAAATTTTGGTTCAGAGACAGAAATAAGAATAAAGAAATCAGGATCTGGTACTACCGATAGAGATGCTTATATCTCGTTTAATTTAAATGATTTTCAACAGAATTACGAACAAATTATTCTAAAGCTTACCGCTACAAATAATTCTAATGTTAGTGTTTTATTAGAGTCAACAACTTCTTTTAATGAAAATTCTATCACCTATAATTCTCGACCAACAAATACTAATCCTATATATCATGGTGGTATAAACGACGAAAATGTTATTTATTATGACGTTACAGAATATGTAAATCAAATGATAAATAATAATTCTGATGCTTCTTTCTTTTTATACAGTAATATAGAAACCTCGCCCACACAAAATTTTGCTTCAAAAGAAAATGCTACTGTAGCATCACGACCACAATTGTTGGGGTATGAGAATAAGGTATTAGATATGGCTGTCTTTAATTTTACTGAAACTACTGCTAGGGTTTTAGAAGGTGAAGAAAATAGTGATGAAAGAATTTGGGATGCTCATGTAATGGATCGTAATAATACGTATGAAGATCCAATTGGGCGCTACGGCGGATTAGTTTCCTGCGAGAGTAACTTTGGGGGTACAGGGTATTTTAGAACTCTAAAAATTGACGGTGTTTGGCACTTTATTGACCCTGATGGAAATTTATTTTATAGTGCAGGTCTTAATAGTGTTAGAATAGCTAGGCCAGATAGAAACGAAGATCTTGCTGCGTACAATCGTTTAGTTTTTCCTGATGTTTTGACCGATGTAGGATTAAATACGATTGGCTCTTTTTCAGATGATCAAGAGTATGATGATATTGCTTATACCCCTAGACTAAATGTGTTGTTAATTTTTAGAAGAACTAGTAGGGATCCTGATGGTTCGGCTGATGAAGCATGGGATGCAGATGTTTTACCAGTTTGGGAACCTGATTTTGAAGAACGAATCACTGAAGAAATGATTGATCATGTTGCCCCATACAAAAACGACCCTTATGTTATCGGTTATTTTTTGGATAACGAACTTAAGTTTTCAAGCACGCAATTAGATGATAGTTTAGACTTACCATCCTCTAATCCGCAGTTTCAAAGAGCAGATGCTTTTATGATAGCTAGGTACGGTACAAACTATAGAGATAATCAAGCTACCGATGCTGATAATTTAGAATATGTTGGTGAAGTAGCAGAACGCTATTTTTCTGTAGTATCGGCAGCTTTAAAAAGTGCTGACCCTAACCATTTAAATTTAGGTACGCGAATTAATGGTAATGTACGTTTTAGAGAGCCTGTTATTGCTGCGGCTGGGCGTCATGTAGATGTATTGTCAATAAATTATTACAGGTACTGGCAGCCAATTCAAGAATTAACAGAATTATGGTCAAATCTAACAGATCTCCCGTGGATGACTACAGAATACTATACCAAAGGTGCCGATACAGGATTTACGAATGATGATGGTGCAGGTTGGATTGTAGAAAATCAAGAACAACGAACTATATTTTTCGAAAATTGGGTGTATAATATAATGAGAGACCCTACTTGTATAGGTCATCATTGGTTTCGATTTAATGATACTGACGATAATACAGGAGATGGTCCATTAAACAAAGTTAATACAGGACTTATGACTCAAGATTATGAGTTCTATGAAGAAATGAGAAGTAGCTTTGACCAATTAAACAAGCGTAAGTATGCGATGCGAGATAGGCTCTTATTTGGATATCAAGCTAATACTAACATATGCACCAGTGCAACTATAAACATAAATAGTGTAACAGACGATAATGTTCTTAATCAAAACGAATCTGAAAGTAACGTTACGATAACAGGTACGGTATCGGGAGATTTTTCGGCAGGAGATACTATGCTTTTAATTATTAATGAAACAAGCTACAATGCAAGTCTTAATGCAGCCGGTTTATTTTCGGTTGCAGTATTAGGTAGTGATTTAGAACAAGATGCCGATACAACGATAGAAGCTAATTTAGGAATTTTTGCAACGGCTTCTCACACCTATACTATTGACACCACATTACCTGTTATTACTTTAAACGGAGCAAATCCTCAGACCATTGACTTAGGTGATGGGTATACCGAATTAGGAGCAACTACAGATGATGGATCTTCTGTAACTATAGATACAAGTGATT
>CAZLUS010000134.1:0-6411 GCA_964562775.1 uncultured Flavobacteriaceae bacterium
CTAGGCGTGTGGTAGATTTTTCAGATATAGAAAACAGCATGAGTATTTTACCTACCGGGCAATCTGGAAACCCATTTAGCAAACACTACAAAGACCAATCTAAAATGTATAATAAAGGTGAATTTAGAAAGATGATGATGAATAAAAAAGAAATAATTGAAACCTCAGCCTCATTGCTTGAGTTTAAGCCTTTAGATAATTAATATGATTATTAAGTGTTTTTGAGATAGCTAATTGTTAAAGTTTTTAAGCTAAAGAAATAAGGCCTAAATCTTAAAATACTGCTTATCAGTCTTATATGATACTATGCATGATAGGCAGATGTATTATTCAAATGTTTTAACTTTTTTTTTAATTATAATTCTTTACTTTACAAAAAATATCAACAATTTAATTTAAAGTTTGACTTTAATTTTAATAGATATTCCTAAAACAAGTAATGGTTAGTTTTTCGAGATTCGTGTTACTATGTAGTTTTGTTTTTTTCTCATTTGCTTACGCTCAAGAAAATTCTCAAAAAGACTACTATACATATTTGGATAATGAAGTTGGTATTGAGAATACCGGATTGTATAATGGTATTTTATACGAAGAAAAATATAGAACTATAAATGAGAAAACTCAATTTTTCAACACCCGTGATTTTAAGAAAGGGAGCGTTTGTTACGATGGTCAATGTTATTACAACTTAGAACTTAGTTATAATGTTTATGAAGATGAGGTGCTATTAAAACTTATATCAAAAGCGGGCGGCGGAACATTAAAGCTGTACAAGGGTAAAGTGGAAAGCTTTAAGGTATTAGATAAAAAATTCATCAAAATTGAGCCTAAAAAAGATTTGCAGTATAGTACTCAAGGATATCATGAAGTTATATATGAGAGTTCAGATTTTTCTCTTTACGCAAAACACTTTAAGAAAATTTTTAAAAGACAAGATAGAAGTTCGCTTTACTATGAGTTTGTAGATGATGACAGTAAATATGTCCTAAATCATAACAATAACTATAATTTTTTCAATACCAAAAAAGAGATAATTGCTGCGTTTCCAGAACTTAAAAAAGAAATAGACAAATTTTATAGTCTAGCTAGAGGCCTAAGAAAATCTGACCCTAATGGTTTTAGAGTAAGCCTTCTTAAACGTATAGAAATACTATTGTCTCAAAATGCTAACCAAACAAAATGATGAAGAAAATCTTATTTGTATTCGTACTTTTTTTTGGTATGCAAACAACTATTGCTCAAGAGGTTATACCAAAAATTTCTATTTCATTTAATAATGTAGACCTATCAGAAGCACTTGCAAGTATAGAAAGTAAAAGCGATTATAAATTCTTTTATTTAAAAGAATGGATAGAAAATAGTAAAGTATCGGGTGACTATAACGAAATGCAGGTTAGTCTAATATTGGATGACTTGTTTAAGGATACAGTGCTAAATTTTTATATAACAGCTGATAAAAGAATAATACTACTTCAAAATAATCAAATTTACGATACTTTGCCAGAAGGTTTTTTTGGAGAAGAAGATGTTATTGTAGAATCAATAGATAGTGAAGAACTAGATAACCAAGGGCCATTATTTATAAATTCAGATAGAAATAGTGCAAACGGCAGGCTTCAAGTTGTTAAAATAGGAAAAGAAAATAGAAATAATAGAAGCAGTTCATTTACTTTAAGGGGTAAGGCTGTTAACTTAAATGGAGAACCAATACCAGACTTAGCTATTATTGCTGAAGGGAAAGACATTGGAACATCTACAAATGAAAATGGAGACTATAGCATTAGATTACCTATTGGTGAGAATATTATTGAAACTAGAGGATTAGGAATTGAAGGTTCAAGAACTAAAATAATTCTATATAATGACGGTTTCTATACCTTTAAATTAGATGAAAGCTATGAGGCTTTAGACGAGGTAATAGTGGAAGGGAATAAAGGTCGAAATATAGAAACTGCACTTACAGGTGTTACTCAAATTGAAATAGCAGAAATAAAAACCCTTCCTTTAGTTTTAGGTGTACAAGACATACTTAAAGCTGCAATTACACTTCCTGGTATTAGTTCTGCTGGCGAAGGAGCATCTGGTTATAATGTAAGAGGAGGAAGAACAGATCAAAACTTAGTATTGTTAGACGATGGTGTAATTTATAACCCTGCTCACTTTTTTGGAATTTTTTCTGCAATAAATCCATTTAGTACGGGTTCTGCCGATATATATAAAGGAAATATTCCTGCAAAATTCGGCGGTAGGCTATCTTCTGTTTTTGAATTAACCTCTAAAGATGCAAATACCGAAAAATTCTCTGGAGAAGCCGCTATTGGTCCAGTAACTAGTAATGTGGTACTAGAAACACCTATAGTTAAAGGTAAATCAGCCTTGCTTATTGGTGGTAGAGCTACATATTCAGAATGGATTTTACGAGCACTAGATAACGAACAACTTAATAATAGTACGGCATCCTTTTTTGATTTTATAGCAAAATACAACCATTCTATAAATGAGAATAATGAGATAAAAGCAACAGGATATTTTAGCCGAGATGAGTTTAGTATTACTTCAGATTCTATTTTCGATTACACTAACAGATTAGTTTCATTAAGATGGAATCATAAGTTCAATGAAAAAACTTCTGGCTCTGCAATCGCTACAAATAGTGAATATAGATTTGGAATTGAATTTGATGGAGAATCAAATAATGATTTTGATTTGGGCTACAGTAATAACGAGACAGAATTAAAATTTAATTTTAATTACATACCTAATGATAAACATAAGTTTAATTATGGTTTATCTAGTAAGTTGTACATTATAGAACCAGGGAATATTGACCCATTAGGTTCGAGTTCTGAAGTAAGCTCTTTAGTGCTACCAGAACAACGTGGATTAGAATCTGCCATATATATATCTGATAGTTATAAAGTAAATGAAAAGTTACTAGTAGATGCAGGTGTAAGATTATCTTTATTTGCCGCGCTTGGTCCATCTGATCAACGAATTTTTGAAGAAAATGCGCCTAGAAATTTAGGGAATCTTGTTGAAACAAGATCATTTGATAATAATGAAGTCATTGAAACTTATGGAGGACCTGAGGTTCGTTTGTCAGCACGTTATTTTATTAAGCCAGATTTTTCGGTTAAGGCAAGTTTAAATAATGCATATCAATACATTCATACCTTGTCTAGTAATACAACGGTTTCACCAACTGATACATGGACCTTATCTGATCTTAATATTAAACCGCAAGAGGCATACCAGGCATCATTAGGCTTTTATAAGAATTACGAAGGCAGTAAGTACGAAATTAGTTTAGAAGGCTTTTATAAAAATCAAGAGAATCTTTTAGATTTTAGAGTGGGTGCACAGCTATTGCTTAATGAGGCTATAGAAACAGAAGTCTTACAGGGAGATGGTAGAGCATATGGAGCAGAATTACTTTTAAAGAAAAACGAGGGTAGATTAAATGGTTGGCTTGGCTATACCTACTCAAGGTCATTTGTAAGGCTGGATAGTCAATTTAATGAAGAACGTGTTAATAATGGAGATTTTTTTCCTTCTAATTTTGATAAACCGCATGATGTAAGTTTAGTTACTAATTATAAGTTTACTAAAAGATTTAGTGCTTCGGCCAATTTTGTATACCAAACAGGTAGACCTGTTACTTTTCCTGTAGGTAGTTTTGAATTCAATAATGCTAATTTTGTTTTTTTTAGCGATAGAAACAGGTTTCGAATTCCTGATTTTTATCGTTTAGATTTGAGTTTCAATGTTGAAGGCAACCATAAAATCAAAAAATTTGCGCATAGTTTTTGGAGTTTCTCTATTTATAACGTTCTGGGTAGAAACAATCCTTTTTCTGTATTTTTTGTAACTGAAGACGGAAATATAAGAGCTTTTCAAAGTTCTATTTTTTCTATTCCAATACCTACATTAACCTATAAATTTAAGTTTTAAGCAAATGAAACTACATAAAAAACATTATACCTTTTTCTGTGGGATAAAAAGTTTAAAACACAAACTTATATTCTTTTATAGTTCATTTTTTGTGTTCTTATCTTCATGTATAGATCCAGTAGAATTTACTTTTGAAGATTTTGAAAGTGCTTTGGTCATAGAAGCTACTATCACTAATGAAATGGTTCAACAAGAAATTAATCTAACTAGAACTTTTGAGTTTGAAGAAGATGGACCATTACCAGAGTCCAATGCTACAGTAACAGTTAGTGATGATGTGGGTAACGTTTTTACATTTCTAGACTCTGGAGAAGGGGTGTATATTTCTTCTGAAGCTTTTGCTGCAATAACAGGTAGAACCTACCAACTTTCAGTTACTACCCAAGATGGCAGAAATTATGGTTCTGATGATGTAACGGTATCTACGGCTACTAATATAGAAGAGATTAGGGCAGAACGTATTACAAACGATTTAGGTCAAGATGGTATGGCTATTTTTGTAGATAGTTTTGATCCTTCAGGTAATTCTAGAAATTATAGATACGAATACGAAGAAACCTTTATGATTATAGCTCCCGCATTTAATCCATCGAGTTTAATACGTGACCCTGCTATTGGAAATCAATGTAATGTAATTATAACGGAAAACACTACTGGGGAAGAAGTCTGTTATGGAACAGATGAATCTAATACAATTATTATTACTTCTACAGAAGGACTTGAAGAAGATAGAGTGGATAATTTTATGGTTCGTTTTATAAACAGTGATAACTTTATAATTTCGCATAGATATAGCATTTTAGTTAAGCAATTTGTGCAATCAAATGAAGCTTTTACTTTTTTTGAAACACTTGATGAACTTTCTAGTTCAGGAAGTTTGTTCTCAGAAACGCAACCTGGTTTTTTACAGGGCAATGTGTTTTCTACAGATAGTGACGATGAACGAGTTTTAGGCTTTTTTGATGTGAGTACAATGTCTTCGCAGCGCTTGTTTTTTAACTACGAAGATTTTTATCCAAATGAACCTTTACCGCCTTTTATAGTAGATTGTGATCCAAGCGCTCCAGTTATAGCTAATTTAGGGGGCTGTGTATTACTTCCAATTCTTGATTCGGGGGCAGGTGTATTTGCAGGAGAGAACCTAGATATAATGCAAGGAGAAGGCCCTTTCCTTATTGTATCAAGAGAATGTGGAGATTGTAGTGTACTTGGTTCTGCTGAGGTGCCAGAATTTTGGATTGAATAAAAAAAATGATGAAAAAACATAAAATCATATTCATTATACTAGTACTACTTGCATTTTCAATAAATGCACAGTCTAGTACTATAGCAAATATTCCAAGAGAAAGTGTTTACCTGCAATATAATGAGTCTTTATTGTTTTCTGGAGAGCATTTAAAATATAAAATTTACAGCATAGACAATTCTAAAAAAAGGCTAACTAATCTAAGTAAGATAGGCTACGTTGCTCTATTGGATACTAAAGGTAAAGAAGTTTTTAAGCATAAAATTAGATTAAAAGACGGTTCTGGTTATGGAGATTTTTTTATTGCATCATCCATACCTACAGGAAGTTATAAACTTATCGGCTATTCCGAATGGATGAAAAATTTTGAAAAAGAATATTTTTTTCAAACAGACATCCATATAATCAACCCTTATCAAACAGCAGATAGTGCTTACATAGAAGAAACTTTGGATACTTCTATTTTAAATAGCGACAGTCGAGCGGTAGCTAATAGTAATTTACAAGAAATACAAAGCCCTCTTTTAAGTTTGGTGTTAAATAAAGGGGTTTTTAAAAAGAGAGATAAAGTAACACTTTCAATAACAGGAAAAGACGCATCGGTTTTGAAGGGCGATTATAATTTGTCTATAAGAAAAGCAGATGTAATCTCTTCTCCAGAACAAGAAACTGCTACATCTTTTTACACTAAGCTATTGAAAACATCTAATAGCGTTAATAGCACTAAAACTAGTGTTAGTTTGCCAGAATTGAGAGGGGAAATAGTCTCTGGAAATATTGTAAATAAAGACTCAAAAAAACCTGTAGCAGGAGTTCGTGTTTCATTATCATTACCTGGCGATATGTACTTGTTTAATATAGCTACTTCTAACGATGAAGGGA
This sequence comes from uncultured Flavobacteriaceae bacterium, assembly GCA_964562775.1. GTDB lineage: Bacteria > Bacteroidota > Bacteroidia > Flavobacteriales > Flavobacteriaceae > Croceitalea. Next base: position 6,080 of record CAZLUS010000134.1, read on the forward strand.
AGTTTAGATTTATCTTAGATAAAGAATATGAGAATTTAAATGGTGTAGTACAAGTATTAGCTGATGACTGGGATACCTACGAAATAAGTATGGATGCTAAAAAAACTGAGTATTCTAATTTTCAGTATTCTGATTTTGTAATAACAAAAAATATGAATGACTATATCTTGGAAAGAAGCATTCAAAATCAAATTGAAAACGCTTATAGTGTAGCCAAATCAGATTCTATTGTTCCAGCAAATCACGAAAAACCATTTTATAGAAATCTAAATATATCTTATGATTTAGATGATTATACTTCTGTGCCTATTAGCTTCGCTTTAGTAAATGAT
>CAZLUS010000135.1:0-6120 GCA_964562775.1 uncultured Flavobacteriaceae bacterium
AACCTGCAACATTATCTAAAAAATACCTATCATGCGTAACGGCAATTACGGTTCCCTTATATTGTGCTAAATGATGTTCTAACCAATGTACAGACTCTGCGTCTAAATGGTTAGTAGGCTCATCTAAAAGTAGTATTTCAGGCTCTTGTAATAGTAATCTACAAAGTGCCACTCGCCTACGCTCTCCACCAGATAAAACTCCTATTTTCTTATCTGAATCTGGTGTACGTAATGCATCCATTGCAATCTCTAATTTGGTGTCTAGTTCCCAAGCATTAGTAGCGTCAATCTTATCTTGTAACTCTGCTTGCTTATCCATAAGTTTTTGCATCTTATCTGCATCTTCATAAACTTCTGGCAAACCAAACATGTCATTAATTTTGTTGTACTCGTCTAAAATAGCCACTGTTTCGGCAGCTCCTTCTTTAACAACTTCTAAAACAGTTTTGTTTTCATCTAATTGTGGTTCTTGTTCTAAATACCCAACATTAAAACCAGGAGAAAAAACAACGTCCCCTTGAAAATTTTTATCAACACCAGCAATAATCTTTAGCAGTGTAGATTTACCAGAACCGTTAAGTCCTAGTATTCCAATTTTGGCTCCATAAAAAAAACTGAGGTAAATATTTTTTAAAACAGGAGTATTTGCATTCTTATATGTCTTGGTTACCCCAGACATAGAGAAAATGACTTTTTTATCGTCTGACATTCGTTATTAAATTAAGATTGAAGAAAATTAAACGCGGCCTTTTAATGCGTTAAAGACCCAAGCAATAGAGAAAAATCCAACTCCAACTGAAGCAAAGCCCCATCCAGCACTCTCATCATATCTAAACGCCCCTAAAGCAATCATACCCAAACCCACTAAAATCATAATAATAGTAGCTATTGCAAGTACTTTATTTTTATCCATAATACATTTTTAGTAACATCAAATATCGCAAAAATAAAAGAACAAATTGATATTTTTTATGCTTCAAAAGGAAAATAAACACCACTTTTTTCTCGTATTGCATCTAATATACCTATGAGTTCTAAACTATTGCTATGTGACCATAAGGAACTTTCTAGTTTATTCGTTCTTATGCATGCATTAACTTCTAAAATCTCATGAGTATAGCCTCTCCCTATTGTTGGTAAGTGTGTATGCTCTTCTTTATTAGCTAATTTTAAAGTATATCCTTGGGTTTCATGAAATCTTGGGTCTAAAGTAATACTCCCTTTAGTGCCTGATATTTCTGCGCTCATTCTAGATTCATGTGTAAAACTACTATACAATAAGGCTTGCGCATTTTTATACTCTAAAATAACAGCGGTCTGTATTTCTGTCCCGGTAGCGTTAAACTTAGATGTAGCTTTTATTAATTCTGGCTTTCCTAAAAGGAGATATGATAAAAAAACAGGATATATTCCTATATCTAAAATAGTACCTCCTGCCAAATCTAAATTAAAAAGTCTAGATTCTTTTGGTCTATCTAAGGCATAAAAAGCAAAATCCGCGTTTATATATTTTAACTCGCCTATATGGCCAGAATCAACAAGTTCTTTTGTCTTTTTTAGTGTTGGGTTAAAACGAGACCATAATGCTTCCATTAAAAAGACCCTTTCCTTTTTTGCCGTTTCTATCATCTCTTTTACTTCTTTAGCATTAACTCCTAAAGGTTTTTCGCATAATACATGTTTCCCAGACTTCATAGCCCGAATAGCCAAATTCTTATGAAAACTATGTGGACTGGCTATATAGATTACATCTACAAAATCGCAATTAAATAAGTCGTCGTAACTATTAAAAACATGAGGTATTTGGTATGCTTCGCCAAATTCTCTTGCTCTGTCCATACTTCGTGAAGCAACAGCTGTAATATGGCAATCAGAAAGTGCAATTAAATCATTAGCAAACTCTTTAGCTATTTTACCAGGTGCTATAATCCCCCATCTAATTTTGTTTTTCATATTCAAACTTATATATAGTAACCTTTGATAAAATACAATTTGCTATCCTGACCAAAAGTTAACTTTAAACTAAAATTTAATTTCCAATATATAATGCAGGAAAAAAATAGGTTTTAGTCCTTATCTTTAATCCGTAAATTTTTATTAAGCAGATAATCTTATGAACCTAAAGTTCAATAAAAACGAAGACCAAAATAAACTAAAACTATCAGAACTTCGCAAAAGACTTGCGCAAGTAAAATTGGGTGGTGGTAAAGCAAGGATTGAAAAGCACAATGCTAAAGGAAAAATGACGGCTCGTGAACGGATTGATTATCTTATTGACAATCCAAAAGAGGCAATTGAAATTGCTGCATTTGCTGGTGATGGAATGTATGAAGAACATGGTGGTTGTCCTTCTGGTGGTGTGGTCATTAAAATTGCTTATGTTAAAAACAAACAATGTATCGTTGTTGCTAATGATGCTACAGTAAAAGCAGGGGCTTGGTTTCCTATTACCGGAAAAAAGAATTTACGTGCTCAAGAAATTGCGATAGAAAATAGATTGCCTATTATTTATCTAGTAGATAGTGCTGGTGTTTATTTACCAATGCAGGACGAAATTTTCCCAGATAAAGAACATTTTGGTAGAATTTTTAGAAATAATGCTGTGATGAGCAGCATGGGTATTACGCAGATTTCTGCCGTTATGGGAAGCTGTGTTGCAGGCGGTGCATATTTACCTATAATGAGCGACGAAGCCTTAATTGTAGATAAAACTGGAAGTATTTTTTTAGCAGGTAGCTATTTGGTTAAAGCGGCAATTGGAGAAAGTATTGATAATGAAACTTTAGGTGGTGCTACAACGCATTGCGAAGTTAGCGGTGTTACAGATTATAAAGCAAAAGACGATAAAGATGCTTTAGATACCATTAAAAATATAATGGATAAAATTGGCGATTTTGAAAAAGCTGGTTACAACAGAATTGAAGCAAAAAAGCCTGTTAAGAATCCAGAAGAAATATACGGTGTTTTACCTGCTTTGCGTACGGATCAGTACGATATGCTAGAAATTATTGAACGTCTTGTTGATGATTCTAAATTTGAACAATACAAAGCAGATTATGGTAAAACTATTCTTACTGGCTACGCGCGTATAGATGGATGGGCTGTTGGTATTGTCGCTAATCAACGTAAAGTAGTAAAAAATGGCAAAGGAGAAATGCAATTTGGGGGTGTTATTTATTCTGACTCTGCTGATAAGGCAACTCGTTTTATAGCTAACTGCAATCAGAAAAAAATTCCGCTTGTTTTTTTACAAGATGTTACTGGTTTTATGGTAGGCAGTAAAAGTGAACACGGAGGTATTATTAAAGATGGTGCTAAAATGGTGAATGCAGTGAGTAATTCTGTAGTGCCAAAATTTACTATTGTTATTGGTAATAGCTACGGTGCTGGTAATTACGCCATGTGTGGCAAAGCTTATGACCCAAGGTTAATAGTTGCTTGGCCGAGTGCAGAATTGGCAGTAATGAGCGGTAATTCTGCTGCTAAAGTATTGTTGCAAATAGAAAAGGCTTCCCTAGAGAAAAAAGGAGAAAAAATAACTCCTGAAAAAGAAAAGGAGCTCTTTAATAAAATTAAAAATAGATACGATAATCAAGTATCTCCTTATTATGCTGCTGCAAGAATATGGACAGATGCAATTATAGACCCTTTAGATACTAGAAAATGGATTTCTATGGGGATAGATGCTGCTAATCATGCTCCCATTGAAAAGCAATTTAATTTAGGGCTGCTTCAAGTATAAAAAAGAATATTTAAAGTGTGAATTCAAAGAAAAACTGTTTATCGCTTACTTCTGTTAAACGCAATACATATTCTTGAGAATGGCTGTTAGCTGTGCCGTAGTTATAATCTATTCTACATTTAATAAAAGTTGGCGTGCTAGTAATTTGGTTATTAAGATCTCCTAAATAAGAAACATTTATTATCCATTTACCCTTAGACTCATCTCCTATAAGCTCAAATTGCTCAGATGAAAATCCATGCTTTATTTCATCTTCTATTCTTTCTTTACTTTCAAAATTATTATGCTTCCATTCAAAAAATCTATTTTGAGGGTTTACAAATTGAAGCTCAAATTCTGAATTACTATTATTCCAATCAAATACTAGTCTCGCCTTATAATCTTCGTTTTTTAAATACTCCACTGGAATTTCAGAAGTATCTAATGCAGTTTTATGGTGATAAATTAAATCTTTAATTTCTGTTTTTACTCTTTTATGGAGTCCACTAAAATTTAAACCGTAACTGGCAGAACCATCAACTATGCCTAAAAAAGTATCTAATGCTTTTTGATATTCTCCATTATTCTTATAAGCAAGTGCCTTATCATAATAAGATTGTATTTTTTCTGGGTAATCCTCCAACATTTTTATAGAAACTAAGTCTTGCAGTATATTATCTTTATTTTTTATAGCTTTTATAAATAAGGTTCTCAATTGCTTATAGCTTACATTTTCTTTTTCTAAAACATTAGTAGCTATTTGCGTAGCTATTTTACCATTCATAGGCTTAAAGTAGTCGTATACATCAATAAAATAAACGCTTTCATTTTTATGAGCACTTCGCTGATTCAAATAAATAGCATAACTACTATTAAAATCATCTCCCTTTTTTAGCTCTTCAATATACAATGTACGAGTAGCACTATTTTTTACATTAAGCTTTCCGTCAAAGACATTGTTCTTAACAAGAGCTGAATTTCCTCCAGACTTTCTACCTTGAGCTGCTAGGCCAGTTTTAGTTGTAATTAAAACCGCACCCGCTTTACCTAAACTACCAAATCTATTTGTAGCTGCTAAACTCTTTAATATTGTTATATCTGCTATATTTTCTGGGTCTATAAAATCTGTACTACTTACAGTTCCTGTGAATGAATTAGATTGACGCAACGGTACACCATCTACCACTACTAAGCCGTAATTATTACCAAGAATAGAGTTAGCACCGCCACGAATAACTAACTGACTTAAATCTTGGTTTGAACCATAGGATACTCCAGAAAATTTACCTTGCACAGCACTAGAAACCGTAGTGTTAATTGTAGTAATAGCCTCATCATCTATAGATTGCACTGCATAACCCAGTTTATCTTTATTTTGTTTACCAGAAGCCGTATAAATAAATCTTTCTTCTCTCTTTTTTTCTACTAAAACAACTTCATCTAAAGTATAAATATTTGGTTCTAAAAAAACATTTGTATCATTCTTTGATGAAATTTCTAAAATCTTATAGGTTTTATTCGATACGCTACTAACTAAAATGCTATCACCTACCTTAGCTTTAAGTCTAAAATTGCCTTTACTATCTGTAAGGTATACTTCACTACCATTTACAGCACTAACACTTATATTGGATGCTGGTTGATTATCAATATATATGGTACCTTCTATAAAATCTTCTTGATTTATTTTGCTGTCTTTTTTATTCTCGGGTAATAGTGATGCAAAATCCATTAACCTACTTTTAGTAAGCAAGACTGTTTTATTTAAAAAATCTACATTTCTACTCTTATTACTATTGATGAGAATACTTTTTGGCTTTAAAGAGAGAATATCTGAGCTTATATTATTCTTTCCATCTGTAAATACATAGACATTAGAGTGTTTTATCTCATCTCCTAATTTTGAATATAAAGTTCCTCCATCATAATTTACATTCAATAAATCTTCTTTCAATGCTTGCCAACTACCATCTGTTATTTGATATGTTTTTTCTTTAATAGTCATATTAAAAAACAGTACTTGTACTTCTTGGTTTTTATTTCTTTCAAAAACCTTTTCTAGTATTGAAAAATCTTTTTCTAAATCTCTATCCTCCATAGATAGCGATGTATCCCAACATATTGTACTTTGAGCCTGCAATACAGCTACAAAAGCAAAATATAGAATAACCGTACTAATTTTTTTTAATGAAACCATAGCCTTATTTATATTTCTAAGTGTTATAATTTTTTATTACGATACTGAAGATATTAAAAATTAGTAATGATAAAGAAAACCAAAGACCTTATAAATCATTTTAACATAATAAAAACATTCTAAGCAAATTAGTATACTATTGATAGTGGTCTGCAAAGAATTATAATTAAATATTACAAATATAAAACCAGTTGTATACAGC
>CAZLUS010000136.1:0-6114 GCA_964562775.1 uncultured Flavobacteriaceae bacterium
CTATTAAATATTTTATAAGAAAGGAAAGAAGAATTTAATCATTCTTTTTAGAAGACTTTTTTTCCTCTTTTTTAAGTTCTTGATATTTAGAATACAATCGAATACCAAGTCGAGCAAAGAGAATTACAGCAATTAGAGTTATAATATTTACTGTTGTCATCTTGTTTACTTTTTTGACTTACCATACCATTTAGCAAGGGTGTTTTCTGCAGGCTTAAAACGAGGTGAAAAATCTAAATTTTCCTTAGCCCCTTCTTTAGTGCTTCTGTGGTCCCATTGCCATATATAAAGTCCTGCAAACCATTCTTTATGCCATAGTTTTTGAAATAAGGCTTCGTAAGCTAGTTGCTGCGTTTTATCAGATTTTTTTTTGAAAAGTAAGCTTAAGGTTTCGTCCCACTCCCAAGGTTTTATGGTGGCAGAAACATCACTGCGGTAACCAACTTCTGTAAATAAGATAGGTTTTTGATATTGATTGTGTAATACTTCAAGCTTTTCGATATGTGTATCCCATCCGTTTTTGATGGTTTGTAGATCTGGATTTTTAGTTGTTGTTAATGGAAAATAAGCTTGTATGCCAATAAAATCTAATTCAGACCAGAAATCGATATATTCATACTCGTCATGCCAATTAGCGGCATAGGTAAGTTGCCCAGAATACAGCTTCTTTATTTTAATAATTAATTGTTGCCATCGTTCAGGTTGTTTTTTTATTGACGTTTTAAGCTCTGTTCCTATGCAAAAAAGCTCAACCCCAGTATGCTCTGCCATGCGTGCATAACGAAGTACGTAATTTTCATAAGAATCAAACCAAACATTCCAATCTTCATCGGTATCATGAGATACGTTAGAGCGCCACCCACTAAATGTCCATAAATGCGGTTTTAATTGTACATGTAAGTTTTTTTCGTGGAGGTCTTTTATAGTGTTTATATAAGCAGAATCTCTTCTAGTCCAAGCTGCATCTGATTTTATAGGTTGTCGAACTGTTTTAGACGTTTCATCTTCTTGACCAATGAAAGGTATTACGGCTACCCATTCTATATTGGCTTTAATCAAACCATCTATTGACGCATCGGTTGTAGTAGCTCGCCAGCCAAAAACACTCATACCCCGATGCATTTTATCGGTCTTATAAAAATCATTGGATTCTCCTTTAGAATTCATAACATTCTCTGCCCAATCAAAATCATAATCTTCATAGGAGTTTGCAAAAACTAAAGTTTTAAAGGCAATAAAAACTAGTAAAGCAGGGGATAGTAAACGAAACGCAAACTGTTTTAATGCTATTTTACGGCCTCTTTTTTTATACAATCTCACAAAATATCTAATGATTACAAATAACAATAAGGCTATACCAAATAGGATGTGTATTGCTAACAGAAAGCTAGGATTAGACAAAAATTCAAAAAATGAGGTAGCAGCTTCTTTAAGATTGTTTTGATTTATATAAAGCAATATTGTTACTGCTAAAAAACTAAACAACCATGTAGAAGAATAGATGATTAGAATATTGCGAATTTCTTTTTTTATTACTGCTAACTTCATGTCTTGTAAAATTACAGAAATTAGTTTTCTGATTAAAGCCTGGCTAATAATCTATATGAATTTTTTGGTATAAATGTTTTTTAATGAATAATAGTAGTAGTTAGTTTTTCTTCAATAATAGCGCCATTTTGAACATGCACATAATATGAATTATTTTCAACATCTAGTGAAATTGATTTTTCTACTTCTTCATTTATAAAATGAATTGCTGATTGGTCATCACAGGCGTAACCAGCTGTAAGTTTTCCTTCTAAAATATTTTTATGGTATAAAGGTCTCCTAGATTTCTCAGAATTGTAATGCGGGCAGTGGCTTTTATTAATAAATCCCATTCCTTTAACAATACTTAATTCTGCAGGTCTAGAGTCTGTAGTGCCTCCGTTTGTCCAACATAAGGAACCAGCGCTTCCGCCACCCATTACTACTCCATTGTTATAGGCTTTTTTTAAGGCAGTATCGATACCTTGAGCTTTCCATATGGCAAGCATGTTAAGCGTATTGCCACCACCAACTACAATGGCATCCATTCTATTGATAATAGCTTCAAAAGTTTCTTTATGCTCGTAAGAGTTTACCCATACTTTTAAAACATGTGGTGTAACATCAATTTGACTACAAACTTCATAAAAACGTTCAATATACCCTTCGTCATCACCACTTGCTGTAGGTATAAAACACATATTAGGTGTCTTTTTACCAGTAAGTTGCGCCATATAATTTAAAAAAGGAACCGTATGTCGCCCACTGCCATAAATTAATAAGTGTCTTTTCATTCTAGCTAAAATAAAAAATCATTAGTCACTAGTATTGCGATTATTACGATTATTTCTATTTCTATTGTTTTTACGGCGACGTTTAGAATTTCCGTACCTATTGCCATTTCTATGATTAGATTTTTTATGAGGTCTGGGCACATTAACTTCTTTTGAATCATCTACATAGGGATGCTCCTCTATTCTAGGGACTTCTTGTTTAATTAATTTTTCAATATCTCTTAAATAAGGGCGTTCTTCAACATCGCAAAAAGATAATGCAATGCCACTGGCGCTAGCTCTTCCTGTACGCCCTATACGATGCACGTATGTTTCTGGCACGTTAGGTAAATCAAAATTTATAACTAGCGCAAGTTCTTCAACATCAATACCCCTAGCAGCAATATCTGTAGCTACTAATACTTTTAGTTTTCCATCTTTAAAAGCACCCAAAGCTTTTTGACGTGCTGTTTGTGATTTGTTACCATGTATGGCTGATGATTCTATATCTGCCTGTGCTAATTTCTTTACAATCTTATTTGCACCGTGTTTTGTTCTTGAAAAAACCAAAACAGAGTCATGGAGTTTGTCTTGTAGTAAATGAACTAATAACTTTACTTTATTAGCTTTGCTTACTAAGTATATGCCTTGTTCTACTTTTTCTGCTGTAGCTTGTTGCGGTTTTATAGTTACCTGTTCAAAGTCGCCTAATATCTTTCTAGAGAGTTCTACAATGGTTTTTGGCATTGTGGCAGAAAAGAATAAAGATTGGCGCTTAGGAGGGAGCTTAGCAATAATTTTCTTTATATCATGTATAAAACCCATATCTAACATCTGGTCTGCCTCGTCTAAAACTGCAAAATCTATATCTCTAAGCGATATATACCCTTGATTCATTAAATCTAGCAATCTGCCTGGTGTAGCTATTAAAATATCAACTCCGTTTTTTAAGATATTTACCTGTTTTCCTTGTTTGACACCACCAAAAATGACTGTGTTGCGTAAATGCGTGTGTTTGCTATAAGCTGTAAAATTTTCGCCAATTTGTATTGCCAGTTCTCTAGTAGGAGTGACTACTAGAGCTTTTATCTTTCTTTTTCCTTGTTGTTGATTATTAGCTAGCAACAAATGATGTAAAATAGGGATGCCAAAGGCAGCAGTTTTTCCAGTGCCAGTTTGGGCTACACCTAGTAAATCTTTTCCTTTTAATAAAATGGGTATTGCTTGAGATTGAATGGGGGTGGGGTTAGTATAGCCTTCGCTTTCTAAGGCTTTTAATATAGGTTCGGCTATACCGAGGTCTTTAAAGGTCATAGTAAATAATAAGTTGCGAAGGTACACTTATACAACTGATAATAGCTATTAATTAATTCTAGTGACATATTATCTTAAAAGACTTAAAACAAAGAAGACTTATATAAAAATTATGTTTTTATACTAAGTTGCATTTTTACGAACGCATTATTGCTTTATAAATGGATGATTTTGCCTTAAATAGATAAAGTTTATAACAATCCAGTCGTGTAAACTTACAATTGGGTAATTTTAATTGACTAAACAGTAAAGGTTCTTTTTATTTTTGATATTTAGAAAGTGTCTTTTAGCTAGATATAGCTTTTCTTATATAAGATTGTAGTTTTAATAATTGATTAGTGAGTAGTAATAGATTTTTAAAAGAGCTTTTCAGAGCCTTTATAGTAGGTACACTTATCTATTTGGCTTTTTTGGCGTACTATTATTTTACAGATAACCCTAATATAGAATTTACGTTTGATAAACTATGGAAAGGGTATTATACGGACTTAGTCTTTTCCATTGTTCTGTACATGGCAAACATGTACTGGTTCTTTTTTCTTCTCAAAAAATGGGATCACGCTGTATATACGTATAGACGATTGGCCATAGCTATCATTGGTAATATAGTTGTCTCTTTCATAGGTATTTTTGTGTCTAGGCTTATTATTTTAGTTGCTTTTTACGACAATTCTATTGAACAATTTTTGTCTTCTTTCTCTATTAAGGATTACCAACAACCACTACTAATAACAGTATTAGTTGCTCTTGTTTTTTATGCTTTTTTCTATTATAAATACCGACAAGACAATAAGGTTAAAGAGCAAAAAATGATAGCAGGCACAGCATCTGCTCGTTTTGATGCTTTAAAGAATCAACTAGATCCACATTTTTTATTTAATAGTCTAAATGTGCTTACAAGTCTTATTGAAGAAGACCCCAATCAAGCTCAAAAATTCACCACTTCATTGTCTAAAGTATACCGTTATGTATTAGAACAAAAGAATAAAGATTTGGTTACAGTAGATGAGGAGTTAAATTTTGCTCGCACCTATGTACGCTTATTAAAAATGCGTTTTGAAGATAGTATTGTTTTTGAAATCCCTGATGCAGCTTTAAACCCTGAAGCTAAAATAGTACCTCTTTCACTACAGTTGTTGTTAGAGAATTCCGTAAAACATAATGTGGTTACTTCATCTAAGCCACTTCATATTAAGGTGTTTGAAGAAAACGGTAGTTTAATAGTAAAAAACAATCTACAAGAAAAGCAGGTAGTTAAAAAGAGTAGCGGCGTTGGGTTGCAAAACATAAAACAGCGTTACAATATTCTTTCAGATAAAAAAGTATATATCGCTAAAACAAGTACTCATTTTAGTGTGGCTTTACCAATGCTCAGTCAAAAAGTTTCTTTTGTAGAAGCCCAAGAGTCTCATATAGAAGAAAAGCGTTATGAAAAGGCAAAAGAGCGGGTAGAAGCTATTAAAAACTTTTACAGTAACCTTTTTTCATATTGTATTGTAATACCTTTTTTATGGTGGCTAAATTATAGAACCACCTCTTTTACATGGGCAATTTTTCCAACCATCGGCTGGGGTTTTGGCCTTATTATGCATGGTCTTGAAGCTTTTGCGTATAATCCACTATGGGGTAAGCGTTGGGAAGAGAAGAAGATTAAAGAGCTAATGGAGGATGAGGATTTTTAATCTAAAATTTCTCAAAACTTCAATTCATCCATAGAAAAATACAGTTGGGTAATTCAGTTTTTTAAAAGCCTTTTTTGTTTCGCAAATTTGATGTGTAATTAAAAATTTTAAAATAGATCATCATGGAAAACGAAAATGACTACAGGTATCAAAAGGCTAAAGAAAGAGTTGAAGAAATAAAAGGTTTTTACAGCAATTTAATCGCCTACTTAATTGTAATTCCAATTTTAGCATATGTAAATTATAGAACAACCAGCTATATATGGTTTATTTTTCCAGCATTGGGTTGGGGCTTTGGTGTAATAATGCATGGTCTTGGAGCATTTGGTTATAACCCTATACTTGGTAAAAACTGGGAAGAGCGAAAAATTAAAGAGTTTATGAACAATGATAAATTCTAAGAGAATAGTAAAACAAATAGCACTACTTAAAACATAAAAAATGGACTTAAATACAAATGAAGCAAAATATAATACCGCTAAAGAAAGAGTAGCTAAATTAAAAGAATTTTATACAAAATTATTTAGAGGCATCTTAGCTATAGCTATAACTGCGGGAATAAATTACTATATTAATGCGTGGGAAAACCCATGGTTTCTTTGGGTTGTTTTTGGCGTTGGTTTAGGTTTGGCGTTAAAAGCAATAAAGCTTTTTGGAATAGGCTTCTTATTTGGAAGAAACTGGGAAGAACGTAAGATAAATGAATTTATGAATCGTCGTGATTTATAAAATGTAAAGGCAATTTATAATGGTAGATAATACAAAAAACAATAAGTATATAAGAGCAAGAGAGCGTGTTGAAGAACTTAAAAAATTCT
>CAZLUS010000137.1:0-6059 GCA_964562775.1 uncultured Flavobacteriaceae bacterium
TTGGTAACTCCATCACCATCACAATCAGCAACTAAGAAGTCACCAGTTTGAGCTACAGTAATATTAGCTGCATCAAAATCACAAGGATCGTTAGGGTCAGTACCATCAGTTATTTCATCACCATTGGTAACCCCATCGCCATCACAATCAGCAACTAAGAAGTCACCAGTTTGAGCTACAGTAATATTAGCTGCATCAAAATCACAAGGATCGTTAGGGTCTGTACCATCAGTTATTTCATCACCATTAGTAACCCCATCGCCATCACAATCAGCAACTAAGAAATCACCAGTTTGCGTTTCAGTAATACTTGCTTCATCAAAATCACAAGGGTCGTTAGGGTCTGTGCCGTCAGTTGTTTCTTGATTATCAAAAACGCCATCACCATCTGTATCTACATCACAAGCACTAGAATCAGTATCATCAGTAACGGCAGCGGTTGTCGCTTGAGGGCTACCTGCAATTGTTGGAATACCTTGAGCATCTACACCTACTGGGGTATTCGCTAAGTTATCATCTGCAGTTAAATCAGCAGCTTCAAAACTACCTGCTGCTTCTATAGCATCTGGGCAGCCGTCGTTGTCAGAGTCAGTATCTAAATAATCTGGAGTACCATCATTATCAGAATCAAGATGATTAAATACTGAAGCATTATCAAAATTTACATCATTATTCATTGAAACCAAATAGGTATAGGTTCCAGCAGCTAGAGTCACAGAACCCTCTAAGAATAGCCAATTTGTATTATCAGTAATTGAAATATCACCAGTAGTGTCTAGAACGGTACCACCAGTACCAACACCATCTAAAATTGAAATACTACCTATACCGCCACCATTATTTCTGGCAGACATAAAACCTCTATACGTAATAGTTGAAGTTTGGGATAATGTAAAGGTTTGGAAAAAATCATTAGATCCATTTGCGATATCAAGATAGCGCTGTAGTTCACCATCACCTGTTATAGGTTCTGCATCAGAAGCTGGACCATTATTTCCGTAATTAAAACCACCTGCTCCATCAACCTGTACAACGTTGGCATCATTTCCGGCTCCTAAAACCCACGGAGAGATGTCAACACTATTGCCATTACCAGGAAAATTGTTTCCATTATCTAATGGGTCACCATTAATTTGTAAAACATTTTCAAATCCACCTTGAATCAATAGATTAGGACATTCAACACTATCTAAAATACCATCATTATCGTTATCTAAATCTACACTGTCTGGTACACCATCATTATCACTATCAATTAAAGGTGGTGGACAAGCACTGTTGTCACTATCATCAATAACTGCTACTGTTGTTGCTTGGCTACCCACATTTGGTACACCATCTGTATCAACATCAGCAGGCACATTAGCTAAGTTATCATCTGATGTTAAATCAGATGCTGTAAATGAGCCTGCTCCTTCAATAGCATCTGGACATCCGTCATCATCACTATCTGTATCTAAATGATCAGGAATTGAATCTCCATCAGTATCTAGTTCAGTGCAATAACTAAATTCAAAAAACTGAGTGGTTACATTACCACCATTACCATTTTCTTTACCTGTAAGAACTATCAATTGATCAATTGGACCTGCAATACTTATATTAACAGCATTATTTGGCGCATTTGATCCACCGGCACTACTTGTTACCGATTGATTTACAGCATCTATAATAGAATTACCGTTAGCTAGTGTGCCGTTTGTTATAGTTACAGGAACATCAACGCCGTTTAAACGAGCAATGTACTGCGCTTTATCTTGATTGTCTAAACCACCATGACTAAAAGTCAAATTATAAATTGGTCCGTTTTGTACATTAAAGGTATGAAGGGCAACATCAATAGTTCCAGCATCACTTGGATAAAAATCACCTGGCGGAAAATCTGTATTGTTCGGTTGCGAATTAACGAAATCTCCAGTTATTCCTCCAGCAGAATTACTGCCAACTCCATTATTCCAATTTGCACCATTTAAAAGTTCATAAGTCAAATCAATAGTAACCCCATCAAAAGGATAAAGTCCCGTTCGACTACCTGGGTTTGAGGTATCATTTGGAAAGGTAGATCCTAAGGCAACAAAACCTGTGGAACAATTAAATTCATCAATATCTAAGATACCATCGTTGTCATCGTCTAAATCAACATTGTCTAATACGTTGTCATTATCATTATCTTGCGCATGAATGTTGTGAATTGAAAAGAAACCTAATATAAGCATAAGACTAATAAGAGGTTTTGAGAAAAAAGTGGTTTTTTCCATAATTGAAGAAATTAATTTATCTTTTGGTAAAAATGTTATTTGAGTGAATACCGAAATGAATGGTATTTGTTGAATAAATTCGGGTAAGTTTAAAAAGTACCTATACTTTTTCATAAACTCGGGGGCGTTTAGTATTAAAATAATTAATGGTATTTATAAATTTTTAACAAAAATAAATGCGACTAGGTGGGTAATTTGAATAAATGTTGCTCGTGCCTTAAAAACTATCGATGAAATGCACTTTTTTATAGGAGAGTGTTATTTTTTCTTACAAAATAAAAATTCTTACAAGGTGTATTGAATTCTTACAAAATAAATAATGCTATATTGCTGTTTGTGAGGTTGTTAGTTTAGTTGGTTATTTAGATTTACGCCTTTATAAGACCTAACTCCTTGCCTTTTTTTAGCATTAGTATTTTAGCAGCTTCAGGTTCATTAGGT
Organism: uncultured Flavobacteriaceae bacterium; assembly: GCA_964562775.1. Lineage (GTDB taxonomy): Bacteria > Bacteroidota > Bacteroidia > Flavobacteriales > Flavobacteriaceae > Croceitalea. The sequence goes on from CAZLUS010000137.1 coordinate 2,700, forward strand.
ATTTCACCTTCAAGAATAGCTTCTTTTATAGCTTCTTTAATAATGCCAATTTCTTTTGAAGGTTTAAGGTTAAATGCTTTCATAATTTCTTCACCGGAGACTGGAGGTTGAAAGTTTCTAATATGATCGCGTTCTTCTACTTCTATAATTTTTTCACGAACAATTTTAAAATTGTTTTTATACTTTTTCTGCTTTCTAGGGTTTTTTGTGGTAATGTCAGCTTCGCATAATGTCATTAAATCATCTACATGGTCTCCGGCATCAAATACAAGTCTTCTGACCGCAGAGTCAGTAACATGGTCTTCGGATAGTATAACAGGTCTAGAACTTAGTAGAACCATTTTCTGTACAAACTTCATTTTATCATTTAAAGGCATCCTTAAACGCTTAAATAATTTGTAGACCATTTTAGAGCCCACAAATTCGTGCCCATGAAATGTCCAACCTATTTTTTTATGGAATTTTTTTGTGGGGGCTTTACCTATATCATGCAATAAAGCGGCCCATCTAAGCCATAAATCTTGTGTTGTTAGTGATATATTATCAACGACCTCTAGGGTATGCCAGAAGTTATCTTTATGCTTTTGGCCTTCTATTTCTTCAATACCTTGTAATGCTGTTAGCTCTGGTAAAATTAATGGGAGTAGCCCTACTTTATGAAGTAAGGCAAAACCTTTAGAGGGTTTTTTAGAAGCTAATATTTTATGTAATTCATCAACTACACGCTCTTTAGAAATAATTTTAATTCGGTTTTTATTTTTTGTGATGGCATTTAGTGATGTATCTTCAATAGTGAAATCTAATTGCGTTGCAAAACGAATTGCACGCATCATTCGTAAAGGATCATCTGAGTATGTTATATCTGGATTTAAAGGGGTGCGTATTGTTTTTCTCTCTATATCTTTTACACCATTAAAAGGGTCTAGTAACTCACCGTAATTTGTAGCATTAAGGCTAAGCGCTAAGGCGTTAATTGTAAAATCTCTTCTATTTTGGTCATCTTCTAAAGATCCATTCTCTACTATTGGGTTTCTGCTATCTCTATTGTAACTTTCTTTACGGGCACCAACAAATTCTAATTCTAAACTTTCAAATTTAATCATGGCCGTTCCAAAATTTTTAAAAACGACGACTTCTGGTTTTCCTTCTAAGACAGAAGATACTTTTTTAGCAAGTTCAATTCCGCTACCAATAGCAACAATATCTATATCTTTTGCAGTTCCTCTTTTTAAATAATAATCACGTACAAAGCCTCCTATAACATATGCATCTATACTTAACTCGTCTGCACAGTTACCAATTATTTTAAATATAGAGTGTTTTAATGCCTTTGTATTATCCATTAATTTGCTATGCTCTTATTACTTTAACAGTACCATCATTTGCTAATTTAATGATAGCAGAAGGAGAAGCATTTTCTAGTTCTCTATGCAAATTTACCACATAGTCAACGCCTTGTAAAATTTCATTTGAAATGGCACTAAATTTTTTTGGAGCTGGACTACCAGAAATATTTGCAGAAGTTGATACAATGGGTTTACCAAATTTATGAATTAGGTATTGGCAAAATTTGTCTGTTGCAACACGTATAGCAATGGTATTATCTGCAGCGATTAAATTTTTTGCAAAACCTTTAGGTTTATCAAAAACTATTGTAGTGGGTTTAGTAGCTAAATCAATGATATCATAAGCCACATCTGGGACTTTTTCTACATATCTTTCTAGCATAGCTTGATTGGCTACTAAGCAAATAAGTGCCTTGCTGTCTTCTCTTTTTTTTAATTGATAGATTTTTTTAACGGCATCTTCATCTGTAGCGTCACATCCAATTCCCCAAACAGTATCTGTTGGGTATAGAATGCTTCCTTTATTATTTAAAGCCTCAATACTAGCCTTAATATCTTCTTGCATTATTTAGAATTAGAAAGGTTTTGTAATCGTTTTAATTCTTTATACCGAGCATGTACACCAAGGGCATTAAGGTAACAGATGGTAATTCCTTTTTTGCCGTCGAGGATACCTAATCTTAAAAGATAGTGGTTTAGAAATTTATAGAGTGGTCTAAATATAAAGTGAAACCATTTAGCTTTTTTACCTTTTTTAAACTCTTCATTTGCTTTCATTTGTCCGTACTTGAGCATTTTTCCTTTATAGTCTTCAAAGTTCTTGTACGAATAATGTATGAGTTTATGTTTTAGGATTCCGGTTTCTCCATTTACAATTAGTGTTTCATGAACAATACGATCTTTAGTAAAATTGACTTTACTTTTTCTAAATAACCTATAGTTTTTATCGTTTTGCCATCCACTAAAATAAAGTCTACTATTTTTAAACATAAATGTTCTATAGAAATAGTAGGCAGCAATATTATTAGTGGTTTTGTTGACCGTGTGGAGAATTTCGTTTTTTAATTTATCGGTTAGTCTTTCATCTGCATCTAAAAAAAGAACCCAATCATGGGATGCTTGCTCCAAGGCGAAAGATTTTTGATCTGTATAATTGACAAATTTTCTTTGTATCAATTTTACTTTAGGATTTTCCTTGATAATTTGTACAGTATTATCGGTGCTAAAAGAATCTACAACAATAATTTCATCCGAAAAGCCAACATTATCAATGACTTGTTGGATATTATCCTGCTCATTGAATGTTATTATTAATGCTGATATTTTATTACGGAGCTTATCCATTTACTAAGTAAGATTCAATTTTTTTTAATTGTTCAATTACATTGAAGTTGGCCGTAATATGGTTATAGCCATTTTCACCAAATAGTATTCTTTTATGCTTATCCTCATAGAGTTCCACTATTTTATCTGCAAAATCACTTTTATTATTCTCCTTAACCAAATAGCCCGTTTCACCATCTATTACTAGCTCAGGATTACTACTTGTATTAAAAGCTATAATTGGTTTTTTGCACAGTGCAGCTTCGGCTAGTACATAGCCAAATCCTTCCCAAAATGAGGGCAGTAAAAAAACATCGCAAGTGTTTATATATTTTGTTGGTTTTTCAATAAATCCATCAAGTTTTACATTATCTGCTACCCCCAATTTTTCTATTAAATTTTCAATATCTGCTCTTAAACTCCCTTCGCCGCCAATATGCATTTTAAAAGGGATTTTTCTTTTTTTAAGCTCAGCGGCTATATGTATTAAAAATTTCTGATTTTTCTGATATTCTAAGCGCCCGAGATTCAATAGGGTAAAACGCTCGTTAGCTTCGTTTTGTGTTTTAAGGTCATTAATCTTAATACCGTTGTATATAACCTTAATTTTTTCTTTTAGAAATAGATTTATATTATTAGCTACTACAGTCTCTTTAGTAGCTTTAGAATTTGCTAAAACATCGGTAACTAT